>CAMWXO010000018.1 GCA_947178245.1 uncultured Porphyromonadaceae bacterium | reverse complement strand
CTTCAGAGTCATCATCGGGAAGGGCGAGACAAGGAGCAAGCCCAGCCATGAGGCGTCCGAATGTCTCCATGTAAGCCACTTTCTTGTTACGTCCGTCCCAATTCGGGCTCACCTCTACAAGCATGTTTTTCTGCAGGTTTCCTTCAGCCATGTTGCTGAGCACCGGAGCAGCCATATCGTAAGCAAATTTAGTCCAGTACGCGCGATCTTCGCTCTTATCTTTCTCAAGCATACGCACCATCTCGCAAGCCGCGAGCAGGAAGGCGCCCGTGCCAAAATTACTTGTGGAATTACGGTCAACAACCTGACCGGGAATCGCTTTCTCGCCTATTGGCTGCACATATCCGACCGAGCCGTCTTTCTGCAACGCCGTCTTGGAAAGGTAATCCCAACCTTTTCTTACGGCATTCTCATATTTAGAGTCAGTAAGAAGACCATTGTTTATGCCCCAGGCCAGACCGTAGGTGAAGAATGCCGTTCCGCTCGTCTCGGGGCCCGGTGCATGCTCCTCGTCGAGCATGGAGCGGCTCCAGTATCCACCGGGTTGCTGACAATCAACCACAGCGGAAGCCATATCCTTGAATTTAGCTTCAAAGAAAGGCCTGTGCTTCCAGTCGGCAGGCACATCTTTCAAGACCTTGGCAAGGCCGGCGAGCACCCATCCGTCGCCCCTGGCCCAGAAATCCTTCTTCCCGTTAGCACTCGTGTGCTGAGGATATACGTATTTTGCATCCCTGTAGTAGAGATGCGCGTCATTGTCATACATGATGCTGTCGCTAACCTGTATATACTCATACAGCTTATCGAGATACTTCTGATTTCCCGTGATTTTATGAAGTTTTGTCATCACCGGCATCACCATATAGAGTCCGTCGGCCCACCACCAGTAGTCGCTCCTCGGAGTAGCCATCTCATACTCCATCACCTCCCGAGCGCGCCTTATACGCTTGTCATCAGGGAGTATATTGTAGAGATCCGCAAATGTCTGGAAGCAGATCTGCCAGTCGCCGAAAAGCACATGATCCGGACTTTCACCGTAGTTATATTTCCATTTGCTTCGGTCTGTGCCTTTCGCTCCCTGCCAATCATTGTGCTCCGCCCATTGCAGGGAATACCCGAGCCATTCCGGATTGCCTGTAAGGGAGTAAGCCTCCATGTTGCCGGTGTGGTAGGCGGCTTCATCCCAGAAGGAATTGTGCTCCGCCGGGTGAGTGGCCTGCCAATGGTTATTGACCTTCGTGATTATATCCCTTACAGCTTGCGACTCTTTTGTGGCGCCGGCAGCAGATGTAATGACACTGAACAGAGCCACAGCAGACAATATGCATTTGTTGAGTTTCATTTGTGAAATATGTCAGGTTTGGTTATATATTAAGAACGTACTTTTAGTTTGCATTGTTGCACAATTTTGATTAACTTTGCATTCAAATCAGTACAAATTTGATTTTAAATCAACAAAACAATATCATGAACCAAACCAACCAAACCACCGGCAGCCGGGCCTATCTTTTCGGCATTGTCCTTGTCGCCGTGCTCGGCGGCCTCCTGTTCGGCTACGACACCGCAGTGATCTCAGGCGCGGAGAAAGGTCTTCAGGCATTCTTTCTTGGCGCAAAAGATTTCGTCTACACCGACACCATCCACGGCATCACATCATCAAGCGCCCTACTGGGCTGCATCATCGGCGCAGCCATCTCGGGCTTCATCGCCACGCGCTGGGGCAGAAAGATAGCCCTCTTCATCGCGGGCATCTTCTTCTTCATATCCGCACTTGGCTCCTACTATCCGGAATTCATGATACATGAATACGGACAGCCTTGCTTCAATCTGCTGATCACCTTCAATATCTACCGCATCTTAGGAGGCTTCGGAGTCGGCCTTGCATCCGCAATCTGCCCGATGTATATCGCGGAAGTCGCTCCGTCAAACCTGCGAGGCACACTCGTTTCCTGGAACCAGTTTGCCATCATCTTCGGCCAGCTCGTGGTCTACTTCGTAAACTTCCTCATCCTCGGCGAACATACCCAGCCCATCATCGAGAAAATCGGAGAGACTGTGTATCAGGTAAGTTCCGCTTCGGATGAATGGACAATACAGAACGGCTGGCGCTATATGTTCGGCTCGGAAGGATATGTGGCAGGTCTCTTCACGCTTCTTGTATGCTTCGTGCCCGAATCGCCGCGCTATCTGGCCATGTCGGGACGCGATCAGCAGGCGCTACGCGTGCTCACGAAGATCAACGGAACCACCAAAGCCCGCGAAATTCTTATGGACATCAAGAACACTGTATCTGTCAGAAGCGAACGCCTCTTCTCTTTCGGCATCATGGTGGTCTTCATCGGCGTCATGCTGTCGGTGTTCCAGCAGGCAGTGGGCATCAACGCAGTGCTCTACTATGCGCCGCGCATCTTCGAGTCGATGAATATGGGCAATCCTATGGTTCAGACAGTGATTATGGGCATAGTCAATATCGCATTCACCCTCGTGGCCGTATTCACAGTGGAGAAACTGGGTCGCAAGCCCCTCCTCATCTGGGGCTCGATAGGCATGGCCATCGGTGCACTCGGCGTGGCGCTCTCCAACGTCACCACCCTTCCCGCCATCTTCCCTGTGGTGAGCATCATGATCTACTCGGCATCCTTCATGTTCTCGTGGGGCCCGATCTGCTGGGTACTCATCTCCGAGATTTTCCCCAACACCATCCGCTCCCAGGCCACTGCCATCGCGGTAGCCTTCCAGTGGATATTCAACTTCATCGTCTCCTCTACCTTCGTGCCCATCTACAACATGAGCGCGGGCGACATGGGCGACAGATTCGGACATTTCTTCGCCTACGCCATGTATGGCGCCATCTGTATCATCGCAGCATGGTTCGTAGCGAAACTCGTACCCGAAACGAAGGGAAAGACTCTCGAGGACATGACCGCCCTCTGGAAATCACGCCGCAAATAAACCAACGGAATATCAACTGCAAAACGCCCCGGGCTCTGGTGAGTCCGGGGCGTTTCAGTATGATGGGTATGGATACGTATCACAGCGCTATCTGCAATGCCACCACCGACATCGGGGGCATCGTGACCTTCAGGCCTTCCTTAGTAACCTTGAAGTCTTTGAAAGCCGCAGGCTTAACCTTATCGGGATTCTCAAATGTGTTGTGATCATTCGGGGCAGCCGAAGTGAGAACCTCGCCGCTCACTGCGTTCTTACCAAGTTTCTCGAAAGGAATGGTGACCTCTGCCTTTTCCTTGAGGTCGATATTGGTGAGAGTGACATTGAGCATGCCGTCTTTCTCAGATGCCGTAGCATTGACAACGGGCACCTTGCGACCGTCGCGCACCTCACGCACCGCGCTTTCCACCTGGAGCGGAACGTATTTGGCATTCTGATGAGGCACATACATCTTGAATACATAATAGGTCGGCGTCAGCACCATCTTGTCGCCTTTGGTGAGCACCATACTCTGAAGCACATTGGCTATCTGGGCGATATTGGCCATCTTCACGCGGTCGGTGTGGCGGTTGAATACGTTCAGGCTCAGGGCGGCTACCATAGCGTCGCGCATGGCGTTCTGCTGATAAAGATGTCCCGGCACGCTTCCCGGCTCCTCGTCCCACCATGTGCCCCATTCATCCACGAGCAGGGCAACCCGCTTTTCGGGGTCGTAGACGTTCATGATTGAGTCATGCTTCACGATCACGGGCTCGATCTCGAGACATTTGCCAAGAGTCCAGTAATAATCATCGTTGTCAAAGTCGGTGGCAGAGCCCTTGCTTCCGTCCCAACCCTTCACGGTATAATAGTGGAGCGATAGACCTTTCATGTGGTTTTTCGCCTTCTTCATAAGCACATCAGTCCACTTGTAGTCATAATCAGATGCGCCTGAAGCGATTTTGTAGAGATGGTTGCCGCTGATGTCGCGGCAATAAGTCTGATAGCGGCGATACTCTGAAGCGTAGTCCTCGGGAGTGAAGTTTCCACCGCAGCCCCAGCTCTCGTTGCCGACTCCCAGATATTTGAGCTTCCAGGGCTTCTCACGTCCGTTAGCCTTGCGCTTTTCGGCCATTGGCCCGTTTTCGGCTGTGATATATTCCACCCACTTCGCCAGTTCCTCCACAGTGCCGCTACCTACGTTGCCGCTCAGATAAGGTTCGCATTCAAGCAGTTCGCAGAGGTTGAAAAACTCATGAGTGCCGAAAGAGTTGTCTTCCACGGTGCCACCCCAGTTGTTGTTGATCATCACGGGTCGGTTTTCCTTAGGGCCGATACCGTCAGTCCAGTGATATTCGTCGGCAAAGCAGCCTCCGGGCCAGCGCATCACGGGCACTTTCAGTTCTTTCAGGGCCTGAAGCACATCTTTGCGGTAGCCGTTGGTGTTAGGTATCGGGGAGTCCTCTCCCACCCAGAGGCCGCCATAGATGCAGGTGCCGAGATGCTCGGCAAACTGACCATAGATTTCAGCCGGGATAGTGACTTCGGGAGTTGCCTTGTCAAGTTCGAGGCGCACAGTGGCCTTCTCCTCAGCGTATGAGCTGAAAGCGGAGACAGTCATTGCCGCCGCGAAAGCAATTCTAAGGGAATGTTTCATGGTCTAAAAAAAGTTGTTGTTGAAATAATTATTTTCCCACAAAATTAATCAATAATTTCCATTCGCCAAAAAATTTCACTAACTTTGTCATTGCAATGTCAGCGCCAAGCATTAACCTGACTGTTGCTCCTTCAAATGAAGATAAGAGCCTACACTCCAACCGACGCTCAGTTATGGAATCGTCTTGCGGCAGAATCGCGGCAGGGCACACTGCTGCATCAGCGGGCATATATGGATTACCATGCCGACCGCTTCCGCGATTGCTCCCTGATAGCAGAGCGCGACGGGAAAACCGTGGCGCTCCTCGGCGCCAACATCACCGACGACGGCACCCTCCGGTCGCATCAGGGCCTCACCTACGGCGGATGGCTCACTCCATGCTATCATTTTGACGGAACAGACATGCTCCGCGTTTTCGACGCATGGATGGAATGGTGTCACGCTCAGGGAATAGAAAAGATCGAATACAAGGCAGTTCCTCACATCTATCATCGCATACCGGCGGAAGAAGACCTGTATGCCCTCTTCAGATTCGGAGCCTCGGTAAAGACAGTAAACCTTTCTTCCGTCATCGACATGCGGGAAATCCCGGTGTTCAACACTCAGCAGAAGCGGCATCTGAAGAAATCGTCAGGCCTGTCACCCATCATCAGGGAGACAAGCGACGTCGCGGAGTTCATGCCCATCCTGAACCAATGTCTGAAAGAAAGACATGATGCGCTTCCCGTACACTCCGAAGCCGAACTGAGACTGCTCAAAAGCCGTTTTCCTCAGGAAATCCGATTTTTTCTTGCCGGCGACGGCATCGAGCCCGAAGCGGCGGTGTGCATCTACGACTCCAACTCCGTGGCACACTGCCAATATATAGCCACATCAGAATCAGGCAGGCAGAAAGGAACACTCACCTACCTTTTCCATCACCTTATCCATGACATCTTCTCCGGCCACCGCTATTTCGACTTCGGCACCAGCAACGAAGACGCAGGACTCTATCTCAACTCCGGGCTTCTGCATCAGAAAGTCGGTCTCGGAGGACGTGGAGTAGCTTATACCGTTTTCAGCATCACTCTATAAGACGGACGCAACCAAAAAAGGTTGCATCTCGCAAATGCAACCAAAAAAGGTTGCATCTTATAAAAGCAACCAAAAATGGTTGCCTATTCAGATTTTTTTTGCTACCTTTGCATACGAATTGGAATATGATGAGAACGATAGCGATCATAACAGGAGATATTGTTGATTCCACCAGACTGAGTCCGACGGAAAGAGACATTATGATCCGGGCCCTTCAGTCGATCCCGGACATTATCCGACCTATCTCCCGGACTTCTATGGAAATATTCAGGGGGGACAGCTTCCAGATACATATAGAGGATGAGGTCAAGGCTGCCAAAGCCGGTATTGCAATAAGAGCATGGCTCAGAGCACAGCCCGTCGTGTCAGGGAAAGGCGTTCTCGATGCAAGACTGGCCATAGGTATCGGTGGGGCAGACTATCAGTCCGACACTCTTTCCACGAGTGATGGTGAGGCCTATAGATTATCCGGAAGGCTATTGGACGTTATGCAAAAGTCGCGCCTCGAGATAGTCACTCCCTGGGCCGAAGTCAATGTTGAATTAAAATTGGCAACCGCCTTTGTAGATGACATAGTGACCTCTTGGACTCAAAATCAAAGTAAAATCATGCTTCTGCTGCTTCAGACGTCCAAAACACATCCTGAATTGGCACAAGAACTAGACATCTCGAGGCAAATGGTGGATAAATCACTCAAAGCATCAAAAGAAGATCTTATAGAATCCTATATCGGAAGGTTTGAAAAATTAATAATAGAGCATACGAAAGAATCATGACACTGATGTTGATAAAACTTCTCGCGGCACATCTTGCAGGAGATTTCACCCTCCAATCAGACAGACTCTGCGATATGAGATATGGCGGTAAGTTTTCCGGAAGACTTACTGCAAACTGTATCCATAGCCTGATACAGGCAGCCTTATCGTACATCTTTATCGGAATATGGGATCTATGGATGCTGCCTATAATTATCTTTATATCGCATTTCATCATTGATTTTCTGAAGACTCAATACGGGAAAAGACGATTGCCGGATTTATTATATGATCAGGCAGCACACTATATTGTGCTCATCCTGATTTGGAGATTCATGCTCTCGGGGATCGCCATAACAGACACGCCATCAAAAATATCTCAGACCGCATGGATTATATTCACTGCATATATAGCGATTCTCACGCCTACTTCTATTTTAGTTAAATCTTTCATGGAATACAACTCATGGGTACCCTGCAATCCATCTTTGAAAGGGCTGCCGAATGCAGGCAAATGGATAGGTTTTCTTGAACGGATATTGATATTGACATTCATCTTTACTGAAAATATAGAAGGAATCGGATTTCTCTTAGCCGCCAAATCCATATTCAGATTCGGAGAATTAAACAGATCAAAAGATCTGAAAGTCACCGAATATGTATTGATCGGCACTTTTTTAAGCTTTACGGCAGCCATTCTCACCGGATATCTTGCTGCCTGGACAATGACCATAGGAAACGAATTTTAAACCATACAAATCATGGTAAAAAGAATCTTACTGACACTGACAGTGGCGATGTCGCTTCAGGCATCAGCCGACGATAACGGGAGCATATCGCCCGACATGCTGAGTGGCTTCAAGGCCTCTTATGCAAAAGACGCTGCCAACAAAGCACGCCATAACGCCCTCAATGCAGCAGCAATCGACAAACTGGCATTCAACGAGGCTGTCAGAAACAAATTTGACGACAACTTCACCCACAAGGTGGAGACCAAGGGCATCACCGATCAGAAATCATCCGGACGATGCTGGCTTTTCACCGGACTCAATGTGCTCCGTTCCCAGGCCATGGCACAGCACAACCTGCCGAAACTTACATTCTCACAAAACTATAATTTCTTTTTCGATCAGCTCGAGAAGGCCAATCTTTTCCTGCAGGGAGTGATAGACACCGCCAACAAGCCGATGGAAAACCGCCAGGTGGAGTGGCTTTTCCAGAACCCAATCTCAGACGGCGGGACTTTCTGCGGAGTGGTAGACATGGTATCCAAATACGGCCTGGTGCCATCTGAAGTGATGGCCGAGACTGAAATCTCCAACAACACCTCACAGTTCCGCCGCATCCTAGCCACACGCCTGCGTGAAGACGGCCTCAGGCTGCGTCAGGCCAAGGCAAACGGCGCCGGAGCAAATGAACTCCAAGACATCAAAACGCGGCAGCTTGCCGAGGTCTACAAGCTTCTCGCCCTCGCTCTCGGAGAGCCCCCGACAGAGTTTGAATGGAGCAGGAAAGACAAAGACGGCAAGATAATCGAGACAAAGACCTACACACCTGTCTCTTTCTATCAGGAACTCCTCGGCAATGACCTGAAAAACGACTATATCCTGCTCATGAACGATCCTTCGCGGGAATACTGGAAAGTGTATAGCATAGACTATGACCGCCATTCCTACGACGGAGCGGACTGGACTTATCTCAACGTGCCCATGGCCGACCTGAAGGAGTGCGCGATCAACTCAATCAAAGACAATACGGCCATGTATTTCTCATGCGATGTGGGTAAATATCTCGACCGCGATCGCGGAACTCTCGATGTGGAGAATTACGACTACGACTCGCTGTTCGACACGAAGTTAGGCATGGACAAGGCCGAGCGCATATCCTCATGGGCCAGCGCATCATCACATGCCATGACTCTCTCGGGAGTGGATCTCGACGGAAAGGGAAAACCGAAGAAATGGCTGATAGAGAACAGCTGGGGCAAAACCGGACACGACGGCTATCTTATCGCCACCGACGGCTGGATGGATGAATACCTCTTCCGCCTCGTGGTGGATAAGAAATATGTATCGCCTAAAATCCTCAAGGCAATGAAGCAGGATCCTGTCAAGCTCCCCTCATGGGATCATCTTTTCTCCGCCGAGGAATAATGAATCAGAAAAGCCAACCGAACAACGTAAACGTTCCACGCATTCCCATCCGGGCCAGAAGATAAGAGAGCCTCATCACCGGGCGTCGCTTCTTATCCGTCTTCTCAAGAGCCAGCCTCAGAAGAGGAGCGGCAAGATCAGCCCTTCCCTCTCGGGCATATAGAGCCGCGAGCATAGCGCGCCGCCAGTTCACTATATTGAGAAGTCTCCGGCGGTCGGTGCGTGTGGATGCGGCTATGTATGCCTCGGCTGCGTCGAGAGATTTCTCCCATTTACCGGCCTTGCTCACATAGTCCACCCCCGTGATGCTCACAACCTGCGGATAGACATCAGACATCGGACGATCCACGATCCTTATCTCAGGGTCGCGGAGAATCAATCTCACACCCGTCTCGAAATCATTCCAGTTAGGGAACTCCCCTTTCCATCCTCCGGCACGGCGCAGGAATTCTGTCCGCACAGCATACCCTTCAGTGCGCAGCACACTATGGACAAGATGCCGCTCCATGAGCCGGCCCTCTATCTTGTGACTGATGCGGGTTCCCTTTTCACGCAGGAAGGCCACCGGCCATGTCACCATATCCACGGAAGAATCGCTCAGAAATATATCCATCGCCGTCTGCACTGTGTCGGGATGCATGACATCGTCGGAATCAAAAAACATCACGTAGTCAGTAGACGTATGCTCCAGCCCGGTCTCACGGGCATAGGCGGCGCCGTGGCGCGTATCAGACAGAAGTCTGAAAGAGAAATTATCGTCCGAATGCCGCTCGCCCCAGCGCGCGGCGCGCTCCGCCGAGGCATCGCTCGAGGCATTATCCACCACTATCAGATGAATCGGGCGCCATGTCTGGGCATAAAGGCTGTCGAGGCTCCTTTCTATGAGAGTCTCGCGGTTGAAGACCGGAACCACAATGGTCATGCACCTGTTTCTGTTTTCTTCTTTTGTCATATCTTTATAACACCCGAATTGCCAATAATATTTGGATAAAAAAGGACTTTTTGTTAATTTTGCGACGTGAAGAAAGTTTCTCTGTTAATACCGGTCTATAACGAGGAGGAATCGCTCGATTCGCTCCATGCCGCCCTCTTGCCGCTCATCGACAACGAGCTTCCCGAGCTTCCTGCCGAATACGAATGGGAGGTTATCCTCATCAATGACGGAAGCCGCGACCGCTCGCTTGAGATAATCCGCCGCATAAATGCCGGAGATCCGCGCTTCCGATATGTGAGCCTATCGCGCAATTTCGGAAAGGAAAATGCCATGCTCGCGGGGTTTGACAAGGCGGAAGGCGACTGCATGGTGATCATGGACGCCGACCTGCAGCATCCCGTGGCTACGATACCGCTGATGCTCAGGGAATGGGAAGATGGATGGGAAGACGTCTACGGCCGACGCCTCTCAAGGGGAAAGGAATCAATCTTCAGACGCGCCTTCACGAAAACCTATTACTCCCTGCTGAATAAAGCCACACGGGTGGAGGTGCTTCCCGACGTGGGAGACTTTCGTCTGCTCGACCGCAAGGCCATCGATGCCATCAGGAGCATGCGCGAACAGCAACGCTACACCAAAGGGCTGTATTGCTGGGCCGGATTCAGAAAAAAACCCGTGGACTTTGTGACGGCCGACCGTATGGCAGGTGCTACGAAAATGTCGGCCGGCCGACTGATCAACCTTGCTCTGGAAGGTATCACGAGCTATACCACAGCCCCGCTGCGGATAGCCTCGGTGCTCGGATTCCTGGTCTCGACAGCCTCGATTGCGTATATGATCTATATCATCTGCAAGACCCTCATCTTCGGAGATCCGATCCAGGGATTTCCCACCCTGATATGCGCCATTCTCTTTCTGGGCGGATGCCAGCTTCTCGCGCTCGGAATCATCGGTGAATATATCGGAAAAATCTATGTGGAATCGAAACATCGTCCTCCATATATAATCGCGGAGGAAAGCAAATGAGAACTCCCGACTCCCGACAGGCTCACCGTTGCAACGACTCCACTCTGCTGCAGGTGCTGATCTGCGCCTACGGCCCCGACGGATTGGAACGGGTGAAGAAGAGCGCCCATCCACAAACGGATGGAGTGGAATATCTCGTCAGCTGGCAGACAGAAGAATACCCTCCGGCAACAGTGATTTACGAGAGAAACGACCTCACGATAGTCACCACCGGCACAAAAGGGCTCTCGGTCAATCGCAACACGGCGCTCTCGCTGGCTTCCGCACCGCTAATTCTGATAGGAGATGATGATGCAGACTACAGCGAGGACGGGCTACGCAACGTAATGGAAGGTTTTAAGGAAAATCCCGATGCCGACATCATCGCTTTCCGCTACGAATCGACGTCTTCGGCGAAGTCTTATCCATCGCATTCATTCTCTCTCTCAAAGTTGCCGAAAGGCTACTACATATCATCGATCGAGATTGCATTCAGGCGGGAGGCAGTGCAGGGAAAAATCTGGTTTAACGAGCATTTCGGCATCGGCGCTACATTCCCCTCCGGCGAGGAGGATATATTCATCACCGACTGCCTCCAACGGGGTCTGAACGGGATATATCTGCCCAGGACTGTCACGCGGCACGACGGCGTGACGACTACAGGCAAGAGCCTTGCCCTCGCTTCAAGAGCCCGCACAAAAGGAGCGGTATTTCTGCGTCGTCATCCTCACGACTGGCCGCTCAGAATGATAGTGAACGCCGCCCGTGAATTGCCCATGTGGCGAAAAGGACTCGTGCCCTCGCCGCTATCTTTCTGCCGAGAGTGGCTGAAAGGAGTCAGAATCGCAGGCGACAACAAGGTTTTCCCAACTCCTGATTATTCCGACAAATATCCGAGCCATGAATGATGAGACAGCACGACACGGAGAGAACAGTTTCCGCAACATCCTGAAGGGCACCTCCATCTTCGGAGGCGTTCAGGTGCTCAATATCCTGATCTCCACCATAAGGCTGAAATTCGTGGCCGTAATTCTCGGGCCGGCAGGCATGGGAGTAGCCGGGCTCTTCAACACCGCGTCGCTCACATTGCAGCAGTTCGCATCGCTCGGCCTCAACCTGTCGATTGTGAAAGAGACCGGATCCATGCGGGGCAATGCAGCCGGCATGCGCGACGTGCTCGCGGCCATACGCCCCCTCATCCTGATGTCGGCCCTTCTGGGGGCGCTTATATGCCTGCTCTTTCCGGCGTTGCTGTCTGACCTCACTTTCGGCTCACGTGCCTACACCTCGGGCTATCTCCTGCTGAGCGCGGCCGTTTTCTTCTCCATACTCGGAGCTGCGCTGATGTCGGTACTTCAAGGGCTGCATGCCGTAAAACCATTATCGAAGGCAAGCCTCGTGGGAGCCGTGACCGGTCTGGCTGCCGGGGTGCCACTCTACTGGCTTCTCGGCACTGACGGCATAGTGCCGGCCATGATAGTGCTCGCCCTCGCCACCTCGCTATGGTACTGGCTATCGCTGCGCAAGGTGCTTGACACATCTCCGGCCCGATGGAACGGGGAGGTGCATCTTCCCATATTACGCCGTATGCTGCTGATGGGACTCGTGCTGATGAGCAACGACCTCTTCCGCAACCTATCGAACTTTCTCATCAACGTCTACGTGCGCAGTGCCGGTGGAATCGAGGAAGTAGGCTTCTTCCAGTCGTGCAACACCATGACCTCGCAATACTCCGCCATCGTCTTCACGGCCATGGCGATGGACTATCTGCCGCGCCTATCGGCCGTGGCCGGCGACAACCGGAAGATGTGTGAAGTAGTGAACCGCCAGATGGAAATAGTAGGCTTGCTTATATGCCCCGTGGTGTGTGCGGTGGTGCTTCTCGCTCCCGTTGTGATAGAAGTGCTGCAGAGTTCGAGATTTCTCGTAGCGGTGCCACTGTTCAAGTTTCTTGCACTTGCCGTGATACTGCGCGCCCTGATGTATCCGCCGGGCTACATAGTATTTGCAAAAGATAATAAGAAACTATTCTTCTGGATGGAGGCTGTAGGAGCCAATATCCTCACGCTTTGCCTCACATGCAGCGGCTATGCCATGTTCGGACTCAACGGACTCGGATATGCCGCTATCGCCGACTGCGCAATCTGTTTCTGCGTCTATCTGGCAGTAAACCGACATCTCTACGGCTACCGCTTCTCAAAGGCAGCAGCAGGAATATCGATATTTGCCATCACAGGGGCGGCGGCTATGGCGGCGTGCAGTTTCCTCCTTTCGGGCATCGCGCAGTGGGCCATAGGCGGCGCACTGCTCGCAGCGGTCTCGGCTTTCTCGCTCAGGGGGCTGCTCCGGAGGCTCGGGAAATGACGGCTCAGTCTTGTGCACCGGCGCGGTTGCATAGATATTCCACCCAATCGCGGAAATCCGATATATCGGTGCGATCCCAAGCGAAGCCCCAGTCGTAAACCAAAGTCTCACCGGGATTGATCTGAAGCGTCAGCAGAAAATGATTGTCGGCGATGACCGTGCCGGTACACTTATTACTGACATCCACCCCGAGGAATATCGTTCCGTTATCGGCCCCCTGCGTGGGATCGGTGATGGCTATGATGCCCTTCGCCACATCCGCGTATTCCTGCGGAGTTCCGCGCATCGGGAAGCCTACCACCAGCTCACGGGGTTCGGTCAGACCTTCGAAGCAGACCTCGCAATGATTGAGCCGGGAGCCTTTCTCAAGCGATATGGTACGCTTCTCGATCACCTCATCATCGCCGATCTTTACCGGAGCGAATGTAAGCGCCGCCTCGAAGCGGTCTGGGCCGTTTTCCTTTATATCGACAGTCTCATAGCACCAGGGATAGCATATCGCTCCGTCTACGCGCAGCGCAGCCACCCCGCAGCCGAGCGTGGAGCCAACAGCGTAGCAGTCCATACCCAGCCCGTGATCGATATGATACGTGAAGGAATTTTCAAAGTCTTTGGCAAGCCGGGCATCTATCTTGCGCAGCGAGTCTACCACCGACCAGTTGGCGGCACTGCACTGCTCACCATACAGGCGTTCGAGCACAGGCCCCTTGTCGGGATATTTCAGAAACAGGTCATAGCCATACGAGCGCTCGCCACGGCGCTGGGTCTCGGGGCCGTAGACACGGAAAGCCACAAGCTCGTTTTCCCACGAGAGGTCGTCGCAACGCTCAGGATATACGCGCCCGGACACTTGCGCCTCAACCGGAAGCGCAAGCAGCAACAAGGCGATTGCCGCGGAAAACTTCTTCATGACTCTTCAGCGGAGAGTATCATCTCTTTCTGCGGCGCACTGACTTGGCGGCGTTGGCGTTGGTCTGCGCAGGAGCCGATTTTGGCTTGCTCACTTTCGCCTTTTTCTTCTTTGCGGCAGAAGATGTGGATTTCTTGCGTCCGGCACGAGCCGATGCGCGTGTGGCAGCAGGCGCGGGGGTATTGTCGTCGTCAGTCACCGTGGTGCGTTCCGGGATGGCTTCGCCGGCTTCGGCAGCCTTTGCCGCAGCCTCTTCAGCCTCTGCCTCGGCTTCCTTCATGGCAAGATATTCCTCGCGTGTGGGAACCCAGAGATTCTTGCCAAACTCACGCAGGCGGGTGTCGATGCTGTCTTGCGCGCGTTTCAGGTCGTCTTCATCGCCATACATCTGGGCCATCGAAAGGTTGCGCAGATTCTTTGTCTTATATATTTCCCCCTTATACATCCCGAGATTGAAATAGTCATCGAGACTATACTGCGGAAGGTTGTTGTCGTCAGAGAGAAACACATACTGCTGCGCAAGGTAGGGACGAAGCTGGTCGAACTTAACCCAGAACATGGGATAGTTGGCCTCGCCGCCATAGTCTCCCGTGCGTGTGAGCACCGGGCAGATGGCCTCCACCTGCGTCTTCATGCGGCTCGACCTCCTGTCGAACTCCCACTTCTCGATGATGTAATATTTCAGCACCTGACCTGTAGGCACGTCTGCTTCCTCAATAGTGTAGACGGCCCTGTCGCCGCTTCCCTGCGTCTGATAGAAGATATCGAAGCGGTCGAGCATCTCTCCGACCTTCACCTTATACTGGTCTGAAAAGACTTCCCTGCCGTCGAGATACTCGTAGGCAGGTATCTTCCCGTCCACCACAAGCCCGAGCATGATGCGGAAGAGATTCTTCTGCCCGTCGACCACATCCTCCGGAAAATAGAGAGGCTGGTTTTCGGGAGTATCCTTGAGGTCGAGCTGGCGATAGATCTGACGCATATATGCGAGGTCGGCGTCGTGAGTGGGCTGATTGTCGAAGAATCCCTGCATTCGGTCGGTGATCTTCACGCCGGATTTGTCTTCCTGCTTCTCTCCTCTTTTGGATGCCTGGTTACGGCGCACCACACCGGGAGCGTCTTGCGCCTCAGCAGCCACGCTCACTGCAAAAAGAGCGAGAAGAATTGAAATTTTGCTGAATATCCTCATGTCGATATAATGTTTTCTTAGTTAAGCGCCACCTCCATAGGTGATATGTCGCGTGTGATTCCGTCGGGGCCCTTGGCCTTGACGTTTGAGATGAAGAAGCTCTTGCCGTTTTTCAGTCGCTTGAACTGCTCTTTCTGCCGCGCCGAGAACTTGGAGCCGTCGCTCACCTCGGGAATGGCATTTCCCATCGAGTCGTAAAAGACGGTAGAGAAAGAGATCACGGTATAAGCCACGTCGAGGATTCCATCGTCAACCGATGCCTGAAGCCCTTCGGCAGCCATCAGGGCAGCCTTGCTGATGCGCTTGGGCGCACCCTTGTAGCTGACGGGATTGCCCGAAGCATCCTTCATGGCGATGTAGGCCGTAGGGTCGGGAAGCTTGCGTATGCGGAAAGTCATGCTTCCTACGTTCTGGCTACGGCCGTCGAGGGTAGCGGAGACAGTGATCTGCGCGTTCTCCCCTACTTTCGTAGGGCGAGCTATCCAGTGATCTCCGCTGCGTGTGAGCGCGCCGTTGGTCATGGTGGCGGAAAGAGCAGTCATAGGCACACCCGGCACTGAAATCGAGATCGGGTTGTCGATGCCGGCATAGAGCACGTTCATCATCGTTGGCGAGATAGTGGCCATAGGCTCTATCACGTTGTATTGCGACTTGAAATCGTGTTTCTCCACGGTTCCGTCGCCTCTCTTCACCTCAAGCCAGCCGGAATATTCGTGTGCGCCCGTCTGTCCGGCCACAAACTCATATATTCCGTCGGGATTAGAGAGCTTGCTTCCGTTGATATAGATTTCAGGACGCATTGTCGTGTCAATGGCTGCGAGCACGATATGGGCGGAATACTTTCCGCCACGCATCACCATGTTTGAATTAGGCAGCACGTAAGCGTTGAGCTCATTTACGCGCACATCGCCTATATCCACATTTGTGATGAGGTTCGACAAGGCTTCGCTCTCAGCCTGGCTGATATCGTTCTGCATCTTGGTGAGCATAGTCACGGCCGCTATCGCCGGCATATTGTCGAATAATTTCTCTTCCCATTTCACTTCGCCCACAGTGCCTGGCACGTTTGAAGTCTCTGTCTTCAGCATTTCCTCCACCACGGCCCGCTTCACGGAGTCGGGAATCAGAGTCACCACATAGTTCCGGTATTCGTCGATGGCCTCCCTTAGCTTACCGCCCTTATTTGAAGTAGGGTCAAGAAGCACTGCCGAGGCCGCTTCGAGATCATCGAGATTCGTAAGGTTTGTGTAGTCGGCATTCTTGCCGTCGGCTTTCACGGCGATTTCTTTCTTCACTTCCTCAATCAGCGAATAAAGCCTGCCGGTGCGCTCATGAAGCTCGTTGCCCTTGGCATACCAGGGGCCTGCTTTCGCGGGATTCTTCTCATTCAGCTCCGCGAGGTAGTCAAACTGTATTTTGTTTTTTGTAGTGAGATTTTCGTTGGTCCGGTGCAGAGAGTTCTGCACCTGACTGAATCCATTCAGCACGTCGCTCGACACATTGAGGGCGAGCATAGCCGTGAGGACGATATACATAAGGTTGATCATCCTCTGCCTGGGCGACATCTTCGCTACATTGTTTCCTCCTCCTGCCATTAGTTACTTGTCAGTCTTCAGTTGTAGTAGGTTTGTCGAATGGGTTTGGCCTCTGCTGCTGGGCTCCCATCATCGGGCCGGCCATATTGATAGTCATGGCCGTGATCATGTTCTCGTAGATCTTGTTGAGCTGGCGCATATACCTGCTCATTCTCTCGGTCTCCTCGCAGTAGCGGCTTGCCTCGCCGGCAGATTTCTCATACATGTCGCGTATGTCTTTCAGGCCGCGATTGACGCGGTCGATGCTCTCGAGCTGCGAACTGATGCTCTTGAGCTGAATCTCGTAGATGGTGTTGAGACCGCCGATATTGCGGTTGAGATCCTCAAGCCTCTCCACATATCCAGACGAGGATGCGGATACGGACTCCGAATTGTCGGTGATGCTCCTGTAAGACTGCAGAAGCACTTCGCTCACCTTATTCAATGCGTCGGTGGTCTGCTTCAGCTGCGCTATCTGCTCGGTGACTCCCTTCATCTGCTCGGTCATCTCCTTCATTGATGTGACGAGGCTTGCGGCGTCTTCCTGCTCGATGCCCACACCACCTGCCGCCGGCAGATTGGCGCCCGCCGCGAGTCCTGCCGGAATCGCAGCCACGTCAGTGGCACCATTATGCGCGCCGCCGGCCACTATGATCCCGCCGCTACCGCCCATCTCGGGGCGGTCGGCCGCGTCATGGCTGTCGAGCACCGGGAAGACTTCCTCCCAATGATAGTCTTTCGGCGGACGATCGAAAGCCGTCAGCAGGAACATGGCGATTTCCGTACCCATTCCTATGCAGAGCAGAGTGCTTCCGCCGGGAAGATGCAGAATCTTGAAGAGAGCGCCCCAGATCACGACTGCGGCGCCGATGGAATATGCGAAGTTGAAGAAACGCTGACCCTTCTCGCCGTGAAGGAAGCGCTCTATGAAGTTGGCGTATTTGCGGATTTTTACCATGGAGGTCGATGTGTATTATGAGGGAACGTGGCCCTGATTATTTTTTCTTCTGAGTGCCTTTCGCAAAGCCTATCTGCGAGCGGACGCAACGGAATCCTATGTAGGAGCGCTGCTCGTTCTGGTATTCCCACTGGCGCAGGTCGCTGCGCAGGTTGTGCATCACGTCTTTCCAGCTGCCGCCGCGCACTATCTTGCGCTTCATCTTGTAGGGGTCTTCCTTGGCGGCATCATACCTGTATTCCGGATTGATGTCGCTCGTGAGCCTGTCGATGCTCTCGGTAAACGCCGTGGATGTCCATTCGCTTACGTTTCCGGCCATGTCAAACAATCCGAAATCGTTGGCTCCGTATGTGCCCACCGGCGACGTGATGAGATGCCCGTCGCGCACGTAGTCGCCATCGCCCGGCTTGAAGTTGGCATAGAAGCATCCGCGTTCATCCATCGGCAGCGTCTCGCTCCAGGGGAAGCTGCTTTCCGAATTTCCGGCGCGCGCCGCATATTCCCATTCGGCCTCGGTCGGAAGGCGATAAGGCTCGATGTAGACTCCCTCGCGCCCGAGACTCCTGCGGAGATAGTCGGTGCGCCAGTTGGCGAAAGCGTTGGCCTGATCCCAGCTCACTCCCACCACCGGATAATTATTGTAGCCCGGATTCGAAAAGTAAAGTCGGGTGTACTGCTCGTTGTAAGCGTTGTCGAAGTCGTTGATCCACGCAGTGGTGTCGGGGTAGACATTCACTATATAGGTGTTGAGGAAGTCGTAATCACCCGTAAGCGGACGGGTCACCGTCTCGCGCACGATTTCTCCTTCATCTGTGAAATAAGCCGTATCTTTCGATATGATCGGCAGCTCATAGTTCACGGGATTGTCGGTATTGTAGTCGCGTCGGGTCGCGTCGAGTCTGTTCTTGCGCTTTGCTGCCGCTGTATGGTTGAAGATCTCGTATCGGTAGTTGAGCTGAGTCGGGGCGAGCTCACGCTGGCCGGTGATGGGATGCGTGCGGTAGACGCTCTCGATGGCCCTCTGCTCATC
>CAMWXO010000017.1 GCA_947178245.1 uncultured Porphyromonadaceae bacterium | reverse complement strand
CCGAACTCAACGACCCGATCGACCAGTATGAGCGTTTCGTAGACCAGATGAACCTCGCCGACAAGGGCGACGACGAGGCCATGATCATCGACCATGACTTCGTGCGTGCGCTTGAATACGGCATGCCCCCGACGTCAGGCCTGGGAATCGGTATGGATCGCCTCACGATGCTGCTCACCGGCCAGACCGCCATCCAGGAAGTGCTTTTCTTCCCCCAGATGCGGCCTGAGAAGAAGCAACAGAAGGCTGAGGCGGCAGAAGAAAACGAAGAGGAGAAATAATCATGGATGCCAAAGACCGCATATCGAAAGTAGCCGTTTTGGGCGGCGGCAGCTGGGCCACGGCCCTCGCAAAACTGCTGCTGAAAAACTGCGACCGTATCGGTTGGTATCTCCGTAGCGATGACAAGATCGAGGAATTCCGCAAATACGGCCACAACCCCTCTTACCTCACCGATGTGAGTTTCGATACGGACTGCATCGACTTCTCGTCAGATATCAACGAGGTGGCCGCAAATGCCGACACCCTCGTCGTAGCGATGCCCTCGCCCTATTTCCTGCAGGAAATGAGCGCCCTCACTATCGATATCACCGGTAAGAACGTGGTGTCGGCGGTGAAGGGTATGGTGTCAGACCGCAACATGATCATCACCGACTATTTCGAGCAGGAATGCGGCGTGCCGCGCGGCAACATGCTCGTGATCGGCGGCCCCTGCCACGCAGAGGAGGTGGCCCTCGAGCGCCTGAGTTATCTCACCATCGGATGCCGCGACACCGAGAAGGCGAGGGCCTTCGCCGCATGTCTGGCTTCGGCCAAGATGAAGACCATAATCTCAGACGACGTTGACGGCATCGAGTATGCCGCGGTGCTCAAGAATGTCTACGCTATCGCGGCCGGAATGGTCAATGGCATGAAGAGCGGCGACAACTTCATGGCAATGCTCGTGAGCAATGCCATCAGGGAGATGCGGAAATTCGTTGACACCATCGCACCCATGCCACGCGACATCGACCGCTCGGCATATCTCGGCGACCTGCTCGTGACGGCCTACAGCAAATTCTCGCGCAACCATAACTTCGGCTCGATGCTCGGAAAGGGCTACAGCGTGAAGGTGGCGAAGATGGAGATGAGCATGGTGGCTGAGGGATATTACGGCACAAAGTGCATGTATGACATCAATGAGCGGCCGGATCTGCAGGTGGAGATGCCCATTCTCGACATGGTGCACGCCGTGCTCTACGAGAACGTAAACGTGCGCCGTGCCATGAAAGAGCTCGCCGAGCATTTTTCTTAAAACACACTGTATAACCCTTAATATAAAAAAGAACATGAAAGCTATTAATTTGGACATCACTCATGCGGTATATTTCGCGGAGAAGGAATATATTGCTAATGAGACAGCGGCTGTGGAAGCCATCACCGACGTCAATACCGGCCGCGCTGCCGGAAGCGATTTCCTCGGCTGGGTTAAACTCCCGTCGGAGACCGACTCCGCGCTTCTCGACAGAATCAACAAGACGGCCGACCGCCTGAAGCAGAACTGCGACTATGTGGTCTGCATCGGCATCGGCGGCTCATATCTCGGAGCAAAGGCCGTGATCAGCGCCCTCAGCAATAATTTTGCAGATTTCATCCACAATCCGAGCCCCAAAAGCGCGAAAGTGCTCTATGCGGGGCAGAACATCGGCGAAGAATACACCGCCGAGCTCCAGGAGATGCTGAAAGACAAGAAATTCGGTATCATCGTAATCTCGAAGTCAGGCACCACCACCGAGCCCGCCATCGCCTTCCGCCTGCTGAAGGCTCAGCTTGAGGAGCAGGTGGGCAAGGATGCCGCCAAAGACCTCATCGTGGCCGTCACCGACCAGTCGAAGGGAGCGCTCCGCACCCTCGCCACTCAGGAGGGATATGAGACCTACGTGATTCCCGACAATGTAGGCGGCCGCTTCTCGGTGCTCACTCCCGTCGGACTTCTCCCGATAGCTGTGGCAGGTTTCGACATCGTGAAGCTCGTGGCCGGCGCCACCGAGATGGAAAAGGCCACCGCAGAGCCAGGCCCCGACAACATAGCCGAGACTTACGCCCGCGTGCGCAATGCCCTCTATCAGGGCGGTAAGAAAATCGAGATTCTCGCCAACTTCAATCCCAAACTCCACTATTTCGCTGAGTGGTGGAAGCAGCTCTACGGCGAGAGCGAGGGTAAGGACGGCAAGGGCATCTTCCCTGCATCTGTAGACTTCACCACCGACCTCCACTCCATGGGCCAGTGGATACAGGACGGCGAGCGCACCATCTTCGAGACAGTGATCTCAGTGAAAGAGCCGCTGCTCCACAAGTATATCCCCACCGACGACCAGAACCTCGACGGCCTGAACTTCCTCGGCGGCAAGCGAGTGGATGACGTGAACAAGATGGCCGAGCTCGGCACCATGCTCGCCCATGTGGATGGCGGAGTGCCCAACATCAAGATCGAGATCACCAAACTCGACGAGCACACTCTCGGCGCCCTCATCTATTTCTTCGAGAAAGCGTGCGGCATCTCCGGCTACATGCTCGGTGTGAATCCCTTCAATCAGCCCGGTGTTGAGGCCTACAAGAAGAACATGTTCGCTCTTCTCGGCAAGCCCGGCTATGAGAAGGAGACCGAAGCCATCCGCGAGCGTCTCAAATAAGGAAAAACGACGATTCCGGCCCTGAAACTCCGGATTTTATTGCAAATAAGTTACATTTGTTAAATAGTTATTAAACAAGGCCCGGAGCAAGGTGATGATTAAACCTTCTCCGGGCCTCATTGTTTTATTAGTGTAACTCAGAGAGACAAACGGTAAGCGTCGCTCGAGACAGCGAGAAGCGATCCGGAGTTACCCATGAAAAACACAGATTGATTAGTTTAATTGCTATAAGCGTTCTGAAAAAAAGTTGTTATTGTTGTTTGAATTAAAGGAAATAAGGTCGACGTGATGTCGGCCTTTTTTCATGTGTCATGCCCGTTGGATTGGCCTGCCGTGGTTTCAGAAGTGGAGGCGGAAGCGTGTCAGGCCGTCGGCTTCGGTCTGGAGCGAGAAGGGAATGCGGTGGGAATGTAGCACCTCGGTCACGAAGATGAGCCCGAGTCCGTGGCCTTCCGGCTTGGTGGTGAAGAAAGGCGTGAAGAGGCTTTCAGATGCTTCGGGCGATATGCCCGGGCCGTTGTCTTCAACCGTAAGTGTCGATTTCCCCTCCACATATATCCGTATCCGTCCTGCCTCTCCCGCGCTCTCGGCCCCGTTCTTCACTATATTGGTCAGCACCTGCTCCATCAGTACCGGGTCTATGCAGACGCGGAGCGGAGTCTCCGGCAGACTTAGCTCCAGGGTGGTGCCAGTGGTGGAGCATACGCTCTCCAGCATAGGTTGCCAGCGCAGGAGCAATTCATTGAGATCTGCCTCGATTCTGACAGGCTCGGGAATCTTCACCGCCGAGGCGAACTTGGTGATGAAGGCCCCCATATCCTTGCCGCGCTGCGACGTGGCGTGGAGCGCTTCCCTCATGTCGGGGTCGTCGGAGGCATCGGCAGCGGTGTCCACCACCGAAATCATTCCCCCGAGCGCGTTGTTCACCTCGTGGGCCATCATCCTTATCACCTTCTCGTATGATTTCCTTTCCGCCCTTATCACTTCATCAGTGAGTGATTCCACGAGCAGGAAGGGGTGTCTTACCCCGCTTTCCATGAATGAGAGGCGCGAGCATCTGAACACCATCGCGTTGTTGAGCCTCACCACCCTCACCTCATGGTCTGTCAGCGATGCGAGGGTGTGCGAGAGGGGTGAGGGGATATCCGCTATCCGCAGTCCCGTAATTCCGTCGCCTCCGGTCTTGCCCAGAAATCTCACGGCGGCATTGTTGGCGTCGCTGATCAGGCCGTCGGAATCCGGTTTCAGAAGAATTATGCCCATGGGCGAGACCCCGATGATGAGGTCGAGAAAGTGGTTCTGCTCGCGCAGCCTCAGCCGCTCCTCCTTCAGGACAGACATCATGCCGTTGAACATATCCACTATCCTGTCGGCCTGTTTCTGCCCCACGTAGGCCAGACGGCTGCTGAAATCCTGAGCGCGCAGCAGGTCCACACCATTGGCTATGGTGCGCAGCGGGCGCACCACCTTGCGGTAGACGACCGCAGCGGCGATGGCCAGTATTATTATGCCTGCTATTATCAGAATCATTCTCCCTTCACCTTTATATCGTGTTTCGCCAGCCGCCGGTAGAGTGTCTGGCGCGTGATTCCCAGCAGTGCGGCGGCCCGGGTGAGGTTGCCGCCGGCCTTCGCCAACGCCGAACTGATGGCGGCCTTCTCGGCCGAATCGAGCGCCGAGACCGCTTCGGCTCCGGCTGCATCGGGGCGTAGGCCCTGCGCTATGAAGTCTGAGGCATTGAGCCGGTCACCGGCTGTCACGAGCAGCGTGCGCTCCACCATGTTGGCGAGCTGGCGTATGTTGCCCGGCCACTGCTGAGCCTGCAGGAGCTCGATGGCCTCGGGCGAGACTTCCGGAATCGTCCTGCCGCTCTTGGCGCATGCCGAGCGAAGCAGGTGGCCCACGAGCAGCGGAATGTCATCCCTGCGCTCGCGGAGCGGTGGTAGAGTCACCGTGATGAGGTTGATGCGGTAGAATAGATCCTCACGAAATTCTCCGGCTGCTATCTTGGCCTCGAGATCGGCGTTTGTGGCGCACACCACGCGCACGTCGGCCCGCCTCGTGCGCGTGTCGCCGAGCGGCTCGTAGGTATGCTCCTGAAGCACCCTGAGCATCTTCACCTGAGAGTTCAGGTCGAGATCGCCTATCTCATCGAGAAATATGGTGCCTCCTTCCGCTTTTGCAAACCGCCCTTCGCGGTCGGTCACGGCTCCGGTGAAGGCTCCTCTCTTATAGCCGAACATCTCGCTCTCGAACAGGGTCTGCGAGAGGCCGCCGAGATTTACCTTGACGAGCGGCGCATCCGAGCGGCGCGAATTTGCATGGAGCGCTTCGGCTATGAGCTCCTTGCCCGTGCCGTTCTCCCCGAGTATAAGCACCGGGGCATCAGTAGGCGCGACGCGCTCTATCGTGTCGAGCACGCTCATGAGCCGCGGGTCTTTCCCGATGATGCCCGAACGGTCGAATTTCTTTTCAGGTGTAGCTCCGGCATTTCCCGTCAGTGCGAGGGCTGTGGCTATCCTCTCGAGCATGAGCCGGTTGTCCCAGGGCTTCGTGATGAAATCGAATGCTCCTGCCCTTATCCCCTCCACAGCGAGGGGAATATTGCCCCATGCCGTGATGAGGATCACCGGCACATCGGGGTGAAACACCTTCACCTGCTTCAGCAGCGTGATACCCTCTTCCCCGGTGGTGGCCCGTGAATAATTCATGTCCATAAGCACCAGGTCAGGGCGAGCGCTCCTGACGTAAGCCATCGCTTCGGCAGGAGACGCCGCCTCGTGTGTCTCATATCCGTTGCGCTTCAGCAGCAGCCTCAGCGAAGTTCTTACCGATATGTCGTCGTCTACGATCAGTATCATGAATTCTGTTGTGAGTTTTCGGTTTAAAATCAGCGAACTGAAGTTCGCTGCAGTAACAAATAAGTTTTCAGTTATCAGTTTTCAGATGGTAAGGTCATTAAGGTCTCTAAGGTCATTAACATCTACTGACAACTTGTTTCTCAATTCTCAATTCACAATTCTCAATTATTTACATCTTCAGCAGTGAAGATGAGTTGTCGGCATTGTTGAGGCTCCGGCGCGCTGTGCGGAATATCGAGCCGAAATCGGCCGAATAGCTCACCGAGAGCACTATCATGTTGCCATTGTCCTTGATGTAGCGGTCACGATAGGCCGGATTCACCTCCGAATAGTTCCATGTGGGGTAGCGGGTGCCTTTCTTGTCGAACATATACATCCAGCCCGCTCCGATAGTCCAGTGCTTGTTTGGCCTGAAGTCCACCTGCAGGGCGTCGCCGTTCTCTTCCTTGGCCACGACATGGCCGTTCAGATATTTTCCCGGCAGGCTTCGCCAGTAAGATATCGTGACGGGCCCTTTGTTCCACCATAGGCTCACGTTCCCAGAGAAGGAAGTCAGCGAGTGCTCCCAGCCCTCGCCGGCAGTATTGTAGTGGGAGAGATTGGCGTATACGCTCGCGCCAAAGCCGTGGATGTCCCTCACCTGCAGGGTCAGGGAGTTGGAGAATGTGCGCGCTTTCCTTGCATTGACCGACTGCGAGAGAAACAGGTGGTCGCCCAGATAGGAGAGGTCGCTTATCACGCAATTGCGCACGTCGGCGTAATATGATTGCACCGATGCGGAGAATTTCTTTATGTTGTAGGCGGCCTGAATGCGATAGGTGAAGTTTTCGGCCACCTTCAGGTCGGGATTGCCGTTGGAGATCAGATAGGGGGTTGTCTGCTGCGGATAGTCGGTCAGGGCGCTCAGCGAGGGAATGGAGGGCGCGTACTGGAACGAGCCCTGAAGGTTCCATCGTGAATCGATGTTCCATGTAAGCTGCACAGATGTGAGGTTGCGGATAAACCGGCGCCTGTTGATGTCGTTCTTCACCCAGAACATCTTGGCTCCGCTGGCCACGGTGAAGTAGACGCGCCCCACGCTCTGCGCCAACCGGGCGTAGATATAGTTGTTGTTTTCGGTCAGCAGGGGTTTATAGTCCGAGTCGAGATAGGTATTGGTGCTCCCCGACACGGTGTTCTGCACTCCGCCCGAGAGCGAGGTGCGGTCGCTGAATGAATGTATGTAGCTCACCTCGGTGATAAGCGACCTGCGGCGGCTGTCCACGTTCATTATGTATGATTCCTGATCCCTGTCGGGATAGATATATGTGTTGTCGCGGCGGTAGTCGCTTGAGTTGAGCGTTCCTACAATCTGCGCCTCGAGCGAATTACGCTCGTTGAAGTCCTGACGCAGGAAGAGGTCGAGCGAGGGCGAGAGCGACTTGCTCTTGCTCAGGTTGCTGTTCTCATATTTCCCGATGGATGAGTCGTAGTTGTTCGAGAATGCGCGCGACGCGTTCTCGAGTGGATTGATGGTGAACGTGGCCGAGAAGAGTGTCCCGGAGTTCGGACTCAGGTCGTATTTCAGCCGTATGTCGTGCATCGAATAGTGGAAAGGATTCCTGTCGTGCTCCTCGAGGTCTACGCGGTAGTCTGTTCCGATATAGCTTTCCGAGATGTCGTCATAGACGCGCTGGTAGTTTCGCCATGACGGGGAATATGACAATGTGAACTGCGACGGGCCCTGATGGTATGAGGCCCTGATGTCGGCATCCATGAATGTGGTATTGACAGCGCTTCTGGCCCAGGTGTATATCCTGCCGCCGTCGTTGCGCTTCTTGAGCGTGATGCTGAGAAGTCCCGACACTCCCTTGTCGGCATATCGGGCGGGAGTGATGCGCGAGTATTCCACTTTTGCAATGTCGTTGGCCTGAAGCGCGTTCACATCGGCTATCGTGGAGGGCACTCCGTTGATGAGGATCATGGGTGAGCCTCCATCTACACTCATTGTGCGGTTCACCGGGTCGGGCAGCAGGCCCGGGAGCGGAAGCTTCTGGAAGAGGCTCAGTGCCGTGGTCGAGGCCTTTACTTCCGAGGCCGAGGGATATACGATGGTCTTGCCATGAGCCGAGACCGCGGAATTGGCCGTCACCGTCACTTCGCCGAGCATGGTGGTTTTCTCAAGATAGAGGGCGCCTGCGTCAAGTCCTTTCCTGCCGTCGGGCAGAGTCACGAGTGCCGGGGCATAGCCGTCTTTTTCTATTTCGAGGATAGCATCCTTGTCGCTTTGCGTCTCGATTTTGAAAGACCCGTCAGGGCCGCTCGATACGCTCTGCTGCGTCTTTCCGTCGGCTATGATGTGGCAGTCGGCTCCGGCCACTGCCGCGGAGTCGGAGGCGCATAGCACGCGTCCCTGTATGGTGCGTGCCCCCGCTGATGAGGAGAGGGCGGCGAGTGCCGTCAGTATTATTGCTTGAATTCTGAGGTTCATCCGGTAGGGGTATTGAAGAGCGCAAGGTGAAATCCCGCCTATATAATAGACGTATCACCTTGCGCTAATATTACATCATTATCACTTAATTATTCTGCTTATGTCGGAATCGATGCCCGTTCCGGCTGCGAAATCCCACAGCGTGAGGCTGCGTATCTGATAGTAGTAGCTCCAGTAGAGATACATCTGGTTGATCATGGCCTGCCGGCTTTCATCCTTGCTCAGCTGTGAATCATTCAGGTCGAGGGTCGATATCTTGCCCACCATGAAGGTCTCGAGATTGGTGTTGTAGCGTGCGGCAGCGATCGTGTCGGCGCGTTGTGATATCTCGAGCTGGCGGCGCTGGTTGTTGTATCGCTCCACGAGGATGAATATGTCCTGGTTGAATTCCATCTGCTCCTTGCGTATGCGGCTCTCCACCACCTTTCGGTTGTTTTCGGCCACCTTCACTTGTCCGCGGCGCTTTCCCCAGTCGAGCAGCGGGATGGAGAAGCCTATCTCCACCACCTGATTGTCTTTCAGGCGCGAATATGCGTCGGCGGTGTTGTCTGCCGTTCCGGTGAAGCCTATCTGTGCGAAGAGGTTGATGCTCCTCATGTTGCCCTTGGCGCGCGCCACCTCATAATCGGCCTCAAGCTGCCGGCGGCGTATCTCGCGCGAGAATGAATTGTTGGCCAGTGCCTTGTCGAGCACATCCGAATATACGAGTTCTCCGGTCGGCACCTCCTCGGGCACGCTCGGCTCCAGGTCTTCGTCGTCTTCTATGTCGAGAAAGGCCTTGAGCGCGAACATGGCCGCGCGGTAGTTGCTCTCGCGGTCGGTGAGTGATGACTCGGCGTTGAGCAGGTTGAGCTCGAGCTGAAGCAGGTCGTTGCGGCTGATCTGCCCCATCTCCCTCTTGGCGATTGCCACTTCATGAAGCTTTAGGGAGTTGGAATAGTTCTGGCGCGCGATTCCGAGGTTTTCCTTCGCCATGAGCAGGTCGAAGAAGTAACCTACGGCGCGGAGAGCCACCTGCTCCGAAGCGCTGAAAAACTCGGCTTTCGCCTCCTCATAGCGGATCGGCTCGATACGCCGGTTCCATTTCACGTGGTTCACCCCGAAGATCGGTTGGTTCAGGGTCAGCGCCACCGGCACCGACATGAATCGGTTTGATGCCCCGCTGTCAAGCTGGCGCAGCCAGTCGAGCGATGTATTGAGCGAGAGCGATCCGCCGGTGAGCCATATATTCTGCTTCACCGATATCTCGCCGTCGATCTGCATGAAATTGTTGCGCACGAAGGTATATGATCCGTCGTCGAGCTGATAGGGGCTGTAGCTTTTCCGGTAGGAAGGCAAGGTGGCGTTGAAGGTCACCTCCGGCAGCAGGTCGGCGCGGTAGGTGCGGTAACTCCAGTAGGCGGTGCGCAGCTGGTTGAGGGCCACTGCCGCGTCCACGCTCCGGGCGCGGGCTGTCAGCACCGTCTCGTCGAGGGTGATTACCCTCGCCGCCATTGGCAGCCCCGTCGCCAGCGGGGCGGCAAGGGCTGCCGCAGCGATCCCATTATATATAAGATTCAATAGTCTTTTCATCGTTGTAGTCCGGAAAAATTAGTCGGTCTTCATGGCTACTGCCGGTGAGATTGACATGGCCCGGCGTGCGGGGAAGTAGATGCCTATGGCGATCATGAGGGCCATGAGCACCCATGCCGCGAGCACGCTCACGCAGAAGTGCACCGGCTCGAAAAAGCCGTCATACCATGATGTGAACTCATATATGGTGAGAAGATAATCTATTATGATGGCGACAGGAGTCACGAGCAGCAGAAGAATCTGGCCTTCGCCGAGAATGCGTCGGAAAATGTCGAGGCGCGTTGCGCCGCTCACCATCCTCAGGGCTATCTCGCGTGTGCGCTGCTGGGTGCGGAACCAGAATGTGCCGAGAATGCCGAGGAAGATATTCACGAGCAGGAAGAGGGCGCAGATCACTACGTTGCGCGTCTCTGTGGCGGACCCACGGTTATATTCCTTCCTGATTGTCTTAAACGAGTCGATCGAAGCGATATACCAGTTGCCCACGCGGAGCTCCTTATCGGCGTCGGCCATCAGATGCTCCATGAAGTCGTTGTCCATATTGTCCTTGACCCTTACCGACAGGCCTTCCATGAAGCCCATCATGCTCGGGTGAAACCTCTCGAACATCGATGCCCCGGCCCATCCGTAGATGGTGCCGTAGTCGTTGTATTTCATGGGTTTGAATGAGGCCCTGAGGGTTAATGTGTCAGTGCCGCTCAATACCATCTGCTTTCCATACAGCGGTTTCAGCGTGTTGATTCCGGCTTTACGCCTCAGTACGTTGTCGCTGGGTATGATCCTCTCCCGCTGCAGAATTTCGCCAAGTTCATCGGCTGACTGCCCGTTGGCGCCCTCCACGCGGAACACCTTGAAGAAGTCCGGATCCACCCTGCGCACGAGCAGGGGGGCGTCGGCCATGCTGAAGGTGTCGATGTCGAGCTGTATCATTGAGTTGTTTGGGTTGTAGGGAACTGCGTTGGAGCTCATCGTGACCGCTTCTATCTCCGGCCGGGCCTGTAGGCGCTGCTTGAGTGTCAGCAGGTCGGCATATCGGTCATCCTGCGTGTCATACTGTCGGTAGTCAGGCGATGCATCTGAGAGCTCGCGCACTCTCAGGATATAGCAATGCTCCCAATCGAAGCCGAGGGGCTCGTTGAGTGTGGCCACTGCGGTATATATCTTGTCGGCAAGCACGAAGAGCACCACCGACACGAGCAGCATCTCTATAGCCATCCAAACGTTGGCGCGCCATTCGGCACGCATCTGGGTCAATAGTTTCCTTTTCATAATTCCTGATGCTTACTTTTTGCCTCCCGAGAGGGCATTGACTATGTTTGTGCGTGATGCCTGCCATGAGGGGAAAGTGGCGGAGATAAGGTTCATGAGGAAGCAGAAGAAGAGTGCTATGCCGAACACCTCCGCATTGAATACCATTCCTAAGGAGAGCCCCGTGACGTCGGCTCCTCCAGCCAGCACTGTCTTTCCCCCCAGGAAAATGAAGGCTATGCTGAGTACAAGGCCGATGAGACCCGCTATGACTGTGATGACGAGGCTTTCGATGAAGATTTCGCCCATGATGGCTGTCTTTGTCGCTCCGAATGCCCGGCGCACTCCTATCTCCTCCCTGCGGTGGCGCAGGCGGCTCTGCGTCATGCTGCTGAGGTTGATGGCCGGAATGAGCAGAAGGATGGCATAGACGAGAAGGTTGTGCTTCCACACTCCGTCCATATCGGGCTCCATGTTGCCCGAGCGGGTGTTTACGGCGGTAAACTGGTCGTAGGGACGCTGGCGGCGGTAAAATTCCCATCCGGCCTCGGCTACTTCGGCCTCGAACTTATCCCACACCTTGGCGTATTCCTCGCGCACGGCAGGGAAGTCGGCTTTGCTCGGCGCCACGATGATGGCGCTCAGCGATCCCATATAGGTGCACCATGTGAATTTGTCGGTGCCGTTCGATGTCAGGGGCACCCAGAGGTCGGCTTCGGCGTGAGAAGTCATGTTGCTCACGTCTTTCACCACTCCGCTCACGCGGTAGGGCACGTGGTCGATCGAAAATTCCCGGCCCACGCAGTCGGTGGTGTCAAACAGTTTCCGGGCAAGGGTCTCGTTGATCACGGCCACCTGCAGTCCTGATTCCACATCGGCCTCGGTGAAAGGTTTTCCGGACAGGAACGTGAAGTCCATCACATTGAAAAATCCGTGATCCGTATCCTTTCTCATGGCTCCGAAAGGCGTCTTGCCGGGCACAGAGAGATGGCTTTCGGTATTGGTCCATGTGAAGCATCCCACCGCCTCGGGGAGTTTCATCTCATAAAAAGTTTGCCGGATAAGGTTATATCCCATACCTCCGTTAGATGAATTGCTTTCGGGAGTGGAGCCCCACTCCTTGTTGCCGATGGAGGCTGCTGTCTGCACGAGCCAGCGGTCGCGGTTGCTCTCAGGCGCAAAGGGCGTCACCTTCACCTCGTCGATCATGACGATGATCATGATCAGGAAGATGGCGAGTGCCGTTCCGGCTATGCTGACTATGCTCAGCAGCGGCTGCTTCCTGAGAGATCCCCACGCCTGCTTGAAATATCGTATCATATAGGGTAGTAGGTTATATAAGATATATAAGATATATAAGATATATACTTGTTTAGATTATCTGGCGGCCGTCGAAGAAGCGGATGATGCGGTCGGTCTGGCGTGCCTGCTCCTCATTGTGGGTCACCATCATTATCGTGCGGCCGTCTTCACGGTTGAGGGTATGGAGCAGATCCATCACTTCGGCACCCATCTTTGAGTCGAGGTTACCGGTAGGCTCGTCGGCGAGGATTATCTCGGGATTGCCTACGATAGCTCGGGCTATGGCCACACGCTGGCACTGTCCGCCTGAGAGCTGCGAGGGGCGATGACGCATACGGTGGCTGAGGCCTACGCGCTCGAGTACTGCCTTGGCCAGTTTCTCACGCTCCGACGCGCTCGACTTGCGGTAGAGCAGCGGAAGCATCACGTTGTCGATGACGTTGAGCGAATCGATGAGGTGGAAGCTCTGGAATACGAACCCGAGTTCATGGTTGCGGAAAGTGGCGAGGGCGGCGTCGCTCATTCCGGTAGCGTTTTTCCCGGCTATGGTCACTGTGCCGGAGGTCGGTGTGTCGAGGAGGCCGACGATATTGAGCAGTGTTGACTTGCCGCATCCCGAGGGGCCCATGACCGAGACGAATTCTCCTTTGTCGATGTGGATGTTCACGTTTTCGAGAGCCTGAGTCTCGATTTCATCTGTGCGGTAGATCTTGTTGATGTCTTTGAGAGTTATCATAATTGTTATTTTAATGCATAATTCATAATGCATAATTCATAATTAGCAGATGCCTGATGCAGTATGGGTATGCTTTGTTATTATTTCTTTTTTTTGTCTGATAAATTTTGCATTATGCATTGAGCATTATGCATTGGGGTGAGATTATTCGTCGCGCAGGGAGTCTACGATGGGTACGCGGCCCACCTTGCGGGCCGGGAGCCAAGCCCCGAGTGCTGCCGTGGCGAGCAATAGCAGCAGGATTATTCCTCCGATCATCGAGTAGCGGCCCAACTTCGTGTCGTGCCAGATGGGACGTATGGTCTTGACTATGCGGTAATCGATGTCGGAATCCATCGGGAAGCCCTGAAAGTGGAGATAGATGAGGTAGATCACGCTTCCGATCAGCCAGCCCGCCAGCACTGTGACGCAGGCTTCCGCGATGATGTGCCATTCTATCCGTCGCCTTGACGCTCCGAAAGCGCGCATCACTCCTGCGTCGGGTATGCGGGTCTTGCACTGCACGTAGAAGGTGCCGGCGATGCCCAGCAGCACATTGACGAGGAAGAAGATCATGATGATCCATTTCTGTGTCAGTTCCCTCTTCATGCCGGCGAAACACGTCTCGCGCATGTCTGAAAGGAGTTGCGGGTGTGTGATGTACCAGTTGCCCGAGCGATATTCTCCGATTCCGGAGATCAGCCTGTCGGTGAAGGCGCGCGGATTCACACCCTGGCCGAGACGGATCGTAATGCCCTGTGGTATAGCCCACTCCGGATCTGCTATCTTGAATGCTACGGGTTGGCGGCCGTCGCCCTTTCTGTAGGGAGCGTCGGCCGTGACGCCTACGATGGTGGAAGGCCTTTCATCGTCGTCTTCGTCATCTCCCCAGTTGTAGAATCGTGTGCCAATCACGCTCCCGTCGTGCACGAGAGCCTTCGCTACGGTCTTGCTCACTATATAGCCTGCTCCGATCTCTTTCGGCTCGTTGAAAGGCTTGCCCTGAGGGTCTTTTATCCCGTAGGTAGCGAAGAAGTCCGTGCCGGGTTGGTAGTCTATCATTGTCACTCCCACATAGTTGTCGTCATCTTTAAGACAATATATGGAGTCGGGGTTTATGCTCGTCTGTCCGTAGCTCAGGCTCTCGAAACTCTGACTGTAAAAGAAAGTGGCGTGTTCCACTCCGTCGCGCTCCCTGATCTTGCGGAGCAACCGGTCGTAGGCTTCCATCTGTTGCTCCTTGTCATCGGGTATCTCTCCGTCAAAATCTTCTGATCTTCTGCTTAACCGTGAGAAATCCACCTGCACGAGGCGTTCGTGGTCATATCCTGCCGGCAGGAGTGCAGTAGTGGTGAGGATAGCCACCGGTTCGATCACGATCCATCCGATAATGGTCACGATGATGATTTCTATCAGAAGGCCGACAGATCTGCCGGGGCGGCTGATGATTGATTTCAATATCTGTTTCATGGCTTTTTTCATCGTTTGGTGTTGAGTGACTCTATTATCTGGCGGCGCATCGCGTTCCAAGCCGGTATCCAGGCCGAGATGATGTTGAGCACGAGGCATACTCCGAGCGTGAGCGCGAAGAGCAGCGGTGCGAATGCCATCTCGCCGGTGAGGAAAGAGGCGGAGGTGCCGAATTCACTTCCGGTCTTGTAGGCCAGGGGGGTCAGTTCAAGCAGGAATGTGCCGGCGAAGGTGGCGATGAGCCAGGCGGAGATGAGTCCGACCACGCCTCCGATGAGCGTGAGGATGAGGTTTTCGGTGATCACCATATTCATGAGGCGCGGGCGTTTGGCGCCGAAACAGCGGCGTATTCCTATCTCAGACTTCATCCTGTCCATACGCGCGCCGATGAGGCCGCTGATGTTGAGCGCCGGGATGATAAGCAATACGAGCAGGGCGATCAGGAACGGTTTCCACAGATCGAGGAATGTGGCGACCTTCCTGATCTGAAGGGTCTCATCCTTCGACCAGTCGATCTTAGGCTCAGCGAGCACATGCTCGGAGTGCGACATCACGGTGGGAAGATACAGCTTCGGGGCGGTGGTGTCTACAGCGTTGATGCGCCTGCAGACGTCGCGGAGATACTCGCGCAGCTCGGTTTCCTTGCCGGGCTTGACCTTTATTATGGCCTTGAGCGGCCCCATATACTGGCGCGGCCATTCCTGATTGTAGTCTGTCCCTATCAGGGCCGGGAAGAACACTTCACCGTAGGAGTCGAGGCAGAGGGCGCTCCCTTCGCGGAAGACTCCGTGGATACGGTGCTTGACGTGATCGATACTTATGTCCTTGCCTACGGCCTCTTCCACGTCGCCGAAGAGGCGGCGGGCCACTTTGTCGCTGATGACGACTTTGGAAATGTTGGAGTCGAAGTCTGCCTGAGTCACGGGCTTGCCTGCCAGGAACTCGAATTTGTAGAATTTGAAGAAGGATGGATCCACGTGCCGGCATTCCACATGAAACTCCGGCCCGTTACCCTCGGGCTGCACCATAGGATAGCCGCCGTTCCAGTTTAAGGCGGTGGTTATCTGCTCGATGGCCGGAATGCTGTCGCTGAGAAATTCATCGATGAATGCCGAACTCAGTCCCGATGAACTCGACGACCGGTCGTTTTTCAGGAGCACCGTGTTGATATATACGGTCTGGTCACGGTCATATTCCGGATAGACGGGCGCGAGCTGGGCATAGAGCAGCATGCCGTAGATCATCGTGAAGGCGATGGTGAATGCCACTCCCACGATGTAGAGCAGCGAGAACCCGGGGGTCTTCAGCGCTTCGCGTATTGTCTTTTTTATTAACTTCATAGTCTTGTATTATAGGATTTATATGGCGTATAGGCCTTATAGGCCCTATAGTTATAGATTATCTTACTCGGAGGGAGGAGGAGTCCTTGAAGCGGGTCATGTCGGAGAGCACCACGCGGTCGCCGGGACGCATGCCGCTCTGCACCTCCACAAACTCATAATTGGAGCTTCCGAGTTTCACGTCGTGCTTCTCGAGCTTCTTGCCGTCGGCGCTCATGAAGAAAAGGCTGTAGGTGCCCGGGCCGGTATAATAAGATCCGTTGGGGATGCGTATGGCTTCATCCACCACGTCGCAGGCCACATATACGTCGGTCTTCAGTCCGGAGCGCAGGCGCGGATGGGCGTCATCCTCAAGCCTGACCGTAAATTTTATCACACCGTTCTGCGACTGCGGCGTCAGGTTGGAGACTACTCCTTTCAGCCTCTCTTTCCCGATTCTCACCACGGCTTGGCTGCCTACGCCGACTTTGCTGGCATAGCTGTCGGAGATCTCGGCATCCACGCGGAAGTGTCCGAGATCGGAAATTACGGCTATCTTCTGCCCTTCGGATACTTTCTCGCCTATCTGGTCGTGGATGAACGTCAGTGTTGCGTTTCGCGGCGAAGATACGCGCGCGTCGCTGAGCGTGCGGCTCATCTCGTTGAGGTTGCGGCTGGCTATGTCGATGTCGAGATGCTTCACGTCTTCCGACGCCCGCGATATCCGCTTCTCGTTGGCAAGCTGCTGGCGCATCTGCTCCAGTTCGAGGCGTCCGGTGCTGACGGCAAGCTCGGCCTGGCGCACGCGGTCGCCCGTTCCGCTGCCGATGCTGTCGAGGTAGCGTTCGTTGCGCAGTTCGGCCTCGAGGCGGCTGAGGGTCATTTCCTTCACCTTCACCTGCATGGCGAGGTCGCTGAGGCGGGTGTCTGAAGTGACGCGCTGCTGATCGAGCTCGTGATGCTTCATGGCTATCTCGTCGCTGAGGCGGTTCACTTCGTTTTCGGTGCTCTGAAGGTCGAGCAGGAGCAGGGGAGTGCCCGCCTTCACCGAGTCGCCGGCGCGGCAGTACACTTCAAGAATGCGGCTGTTGATGGGTGAGGTGATGATTTCCTCGAATGCCGGGCTCACCGTTCCGGTTCCTGTCACGGTCACTTCAATGGTGCCGGTGTCGGCCGTGCCGACGATAAGGTCTGATTGCGCCACCGATGCGCGCATCATTGAGCCGAGAGCTATCGCTCCGGCTATGACCGCCACCGCCGTGCCGCCGATCTTGAAAAGCCTTATCCTCTTCGCTTTCCTGCGTTCTGAATTGGGAATCTCTCTGTCCATATCTGTTGTTGTCGGTTGTTATTGTTGGTTTTGCCCTTTAAGATGTGCAATATGTGTGCCAAAAGTGCAAAGTATTGAATATGAGATACATATTAAAATATATGGTGTCCGATTTCGGACACTTTTGTTCACTGTTGTCAAATCGCGGCATAAAAAAGTCCGCCACCGGCACGGTTTGCCGATGGCGGAAAATGTTTTTTCGGGAGACTGATTATTTCAGGGCTGACAAAGCGGCTGAGGCTATCTGCTCCGGAGTGAGTCCGCATTCTTTCTGCAGCGCGGAGTAGCTGTAGCGGTTTTCAAACTTCTTAGGCAGGCCGAGGTTGATTACTTTCACCGGAGCCTCGCCGAGGTAGGAGGCAACTTTCTGGCCGAAGCCTCCGTCGATGATGCCGTCTTCAGCCGTCACGACTACTTTATAGCCTTTGAGCTTGTCGAGTGTTTCTGTATCGGGTTGTGATAGATTGCGGGGATTGATGAGAGTGACGTTCACACCCTTCTCGGCAAGGATATCGGCTGCAAGCGAAGTGTATGTGAACATCGTTCCTGCGCCGATAAGAGCAATGTCAGAGCCCTTGCGCACTATGTCGTATTCGGCACGCGAGTAGTCGTCGAGTATTCTCACGGCTTTGTCTGATACGGCCATGCCGCCGGGAGCGCGTACCACTACTGCCTTCTCGTTCTGCCTTACAGACCAGTCGAGCATTGCCTCGAATTCTTCCCTGCATGTGGGGGCGAGGAAGATAAGACCCGGAATGTTGGAGAGCAGCGCGATGTCGAAAAATCCGAGATGCGTCTCATCGTTCATTCCGAACATCGAGCCGTAGAACACCACGAAGGTGGCTGCCTGCCGGTTGAGCGCTATATCCTGGCTGAACTGGTCGTATGCCCTCTGCAGGAAACTGCTGACAAATCCTGCCACGGGCCTCATTCCGCCCTTGGCCAGACCGCTTGCCACGTCTACAGCCGCCTGCTCGGCGATGCCGACATCGACAAACTGCTTGCCGGCCTCGGTGCGCCGCTCCTTGTCGAAGCCGAGCACTCCGGGAGTGCCTGCGGTTATGGTGACCACTTTCTGATTCTCTTTCATCAGTACCAGCATCTTGCGTGCGAAGACCTCGCTGTAGTCTTCTGCCTCTGAGGATTCTTCCTGCAGGGGTGCGCCGGTCTTCGGGTCGAAAGGCCCTGAGTAGTGAAACTCCTCCTTATGCTCTTCGGCGGGTTTCAGTCCCATACCTTTTTCGGTGTTGATGTGCACCACCACCGGATAAGTTATGTCTTTCACCGATCTGAACATCTCGATAAGGCTTTTGAGGTCGTTGCCGTATCTCACATATCGGTAAGCGTAGCCCATCGACCGGAAGAGATTTGGCTCTCCCTCGCCGTTGGTGTTGCGGAGTAGCCGGAGATCGGCGTAGATTCCGCCATGATTCTCAGCTATGCTCATCTGATTGTCATTGACCACCACAATGAAGTTGGAGCCGAGTGTGGCGCCGTAGTCAAGCCCTTCGAAGGCTACTCCGCCGCTCAGCGATCCGTCGCCTATCACGGCCACTACATTTTCTTTGTCGCCTTTCAGGTCGCGTGCTTTTGCGATGCCGGCTGCAAGCGCCACTGCCGATGAGGTGTGGCCGAGCGAGAAGAGGTCGTAGTCGCTTTCAGAGGGATTCGTGTAGCCGGTCACGTCGTCGTAGTGTGCGGCGTCGGTGAAAGCCTGCATCCTTCCGGTCAGCATCTTGTGGGGATAGGTCTGGTGTGAGACGTCAAACACAATTTTGTCTTCAGGCGTGTCGAATACGTAGTGGAGTGCTATCACAGCCTCCACCATGCCTAAATTGGGCCCTACGTGGCCTCCGTGGACTGAGAGTTTATCGATAAGTGCCCCGCGCATTTCAGAGGCGAGGGCTTTCAGTTGCGAGAGATCCATCTTCCGGATGTCGGCCGGAGTCCGGATCTCTGATAATTTTATTTTTTCCATGGTTCAATCTAATGTTACTTACTCAACTTTCGCAAGCTCAAGTTGAAGTTTATATGTTTAAGAGTTTAAAAGGTTTAGTTCTCAGTTTTCGCAGATACGATTTAAACTGAATACGATGACTGCTCTAATCTAAA
>CAMWXO010000016.1 GCA_947178245.1 uncultured Porphyromonadaceae bacterium | reverse complement strand
GTCCACGGGCTGAAGCCCGTGGTTATCTCACGAACAGCAGCGCTCCGCGCTGCATACCCCCCTCCGGCTTGATGGGATGTAGGGCTGCATCCTGATGCAGCCGCTTTCCCCGAGGGAGCGAATGCTCCGGGTGGCATCCCTACCATGGGCCTATCTCAACTGAAAACTCTTTGTGACTGCGGCGAACTTCAGTTCGCCAATCTTAAAACGGAAAACTTACACATTAGTTGCAGGTGGAATTTTGAAAATTCAATTAATTGAGTTAAATTTGTGGGAAAATAGCAATCGATGATGACAAACTGGATATTACGGAGGTTGTGGCGCCCTGTCGGGGCGATAGCTACCCTCGCAATGTGGGCGACTCCCGCAAGCGCTCAGGTGGATGACTGCACAGGCTGGAGCGACCCTCTGGCTCCCGGCTATCTTTACCGGGCGTCGGCCATGCTCACCACGGGCAATCCCAACGGCACCATAGACCAGATGGCGGCAATCGCGGCCGACACGGATGCCCTTACGCCGGAGATGAACGCCCGGCGGCTCGCCCTGAAGGGAGCCTCACTCTTCGAGCGAGGCGATCAGGAATGTCTGGCGGTGCTGACCCTGCTGGCTGAGTCTTATCCCACTTCGCCCCTTGCAACGCAGGCCCTGCTCACGATCGGAGACTGGTACTGGTTTCATGCCGACTGGCACGAGGCTATAGAGGCTTACACCGCGACCGACATAAAGGCGCTTGCCGGCAGTCAGCGCAATCTCTACTCCTACAGGCTCGCGCTGGCCTATCTGCATTGCGGCCTGCGAGAGGAAGCCGCCGGGATGCTCGCGCAGATAGCCGGAGACCCGGCATTTGATGTGGCCGCAAGGTATTATTCGGCCTACATCGATTATCTGGAAGGCGACTACGACAAGGCTTACGAGGAAATGAGCCGGCTTGAAGCTTCGGCACAGGAAGGGATGGAGCCTCTATACTATATGGCGCAGATCGAATACCTGAAGGGGAGATATGACGACGTGATACGCCACACATCGGCCCTGATAAGGAACCATCCCGTAGATGAACTGCTGCCCGAGGCTCACCGCATAGCCGGACTGAGCCACTTCAAGAAAGGAGACCTCGAGAACGCGCGCCCGCATCTGCAGCAGTATCTGGCGGCCACCCAGGTGCCCGACGATGACGCTGCCTACGCTATGGGCTGCATCCTCTACCGCGACGGAGATCAGGAGGAGGCCGAGAGGCTGCTTACGCCTCTCACCGACCGGAACAACGCCATAGCCCAGGGGGCCTACCTCTACCTGGGGCAGATAGCCGAGCAGCGCGGCGACCACAACGCGGCGGCCATGGCTTTCGGCAAGGCCTCGGCCATGGCTTTCGACCGCAACGTGGCGGAGACGGCTCTCTATAACCATATCACGGCCCTCACCCGTGGCGGAAGCGCCCCCTTCGCAAGCAGCATCACCATGCTTGAAGACTTCCTGAAGCGCTATCCCGAGTCGCCATACGCCTCGGAAGTGGAGGAAAGTCTGGCATCGGCATTCTTCCACGAGAGCGACTATCCGAAGGCCCTCGCAGCCATTGAGAAAGTGACGAGTCCGGGCGAGGCTACCCTCGCCACAAAACAGAAGATATTATACAAATTAGGCACCGGCGAACTTTCGGCCGGACAGACCGGTGCAGCCGCCCGGCATCTGCGCGAGGCGGCCGAGATGAAGGGGCAGGATCCGGGCCTGGCCGCCGAGTCGCGTCTCTGGCTGGCAGAGGCGCTCTACAGCGACGGCAACTGGAAGGGGGCTGCCGCCGCGTATCAGGCTGCCCTGAACGGGAACCTGACACCCGAAAACCGGGCCTCGGCACGCTACGGACTGGCATATTCACTTTTCAAGGGAGAAGACTGGAAAAACGCCCTGAAGGCTTTCGCCTCGGTAGCCGAAGACAAAAATGCCACCACCGCTCTCAGAAGTGACGCTCTCGTGAGGGAAGCCGACTGCCTGCTCTACATGGGCCTGTATGAAAAGGCCGCCTCAGGCTATCAGCTGGCCATGAAAGCCTCCGGCAGCAATGCCGACTATGCCGCATTCCGGCATGCCGTGACCACCGGAGTGATAAGCGGCACAGAGCCCAAAATGAAGGAACTCAACGCCTTCCTGCGCGACAGAAAGGGGTCGCGCTGGACATCGGAAGTGCTCCTCGAGGCCGGGAAGACCATGGCGGCCCTGGAACGTCCGGACAAAGCGGCGCAATACTTCGAGCGGCTTACCAAGGAATTTCCGAAAGACACGCGCAGCCGGTCGGGAGCGCTCTCGCTCGCACTTGCCTACATGAAGCAGGGAGAGACCGCGAAAGCCGAGAACATATATAAGGAAATAATCAGGCAGTGGCCCACGAGCGAAGAGGCTCAGCTTGCAAACGAAGACATGCGCCGCCTCTGCGCGAAGGATAACCGACTGCCGGAGTATGCCGAATTCCTCGCCGGCATACCCGGAGCCCCGCAGATCGATGCCGACGAGATGGATGGAATCTCGTTTGAGGCCGCCGAGACAGCCTACGCCGACAATCCGGCCAATACCGCTGCGCTGGAGAAATACATAAGGCAGTTTCCCGATGGACGCTATCTGCCCAATGCCCTCATGGATCTGGCTGAGGCAGCCGACGCTGCCGGAGAGCAGAAAAAAGCCCTCACCTACCTCGACAGGCTGCTCTCCTCACGCGGCGACTCACCACAGGCACCCGCCGCTCTCTTCCTGCAGGCTCAGATTCATGAATCGCTCGGCGATCGGAGCGAGGCCCTCACAGCCTACCGGCAGCTCGAGCAGCGCGGAGGAGCGGAATTCGCCCCCGAAGCCACTTCCGGAATCATGCGCACGACCACAGACGCCGATGAGCGTACAACCTACGCCCGGAGGGTGCTCCGCACCGGCGGCGCGTTGCCGGAGGCTACAGACGATGCCCGCTTCCACGAAGCGGCCGGAATGCTCCATGGCAAAGAGACCGAAAAGGGAGAGGCTGCGCTGAAGACCCTCGCGGCATCGCCCGACAATCTCTCGGGCGCCAAGGCAGCCGTAGAGCTGGGAGAGTGGTATCTGGAAAAGGGCGATACCGCGCAGGCCCTGAAGACGCTTGAGGCCTTCACCGACGCCGGCTCGGTGCATTCCTACTGGCTGGCACGCGGATTCATAGCCCTCGCCGATGCCTACCATGCCGACGGCAACGACTATCTTGCCTCCGAATACCTCAGAAGCCTGCAGGAGAATTATCCCGGCGACGAGGCTGACATCCGCGAGGCGATAAGCACGAGATTAGAGCGATATTCAAAATAACGACAGAATCATCTACCGATGAAGCGCAACATATACCGATTCACAGCCATCTGCCTCCTCGCCCTCCACGCAGCGGGCGCCGGGGCTCAAAACCTCGATGAGAACGTCACCGTAGAGGGACGCTACCGCCCGGAATACATTCCAGCCGAAAGACTGCCGTCGCTGCCGGCCACCGTAGCGCCCACCCCACCGGAATCACGCCTTGAATTCGACCGCAGGGGAATAGCCGCCGATTTCGCTCCCGATGCCCTCAACCTGCCCCCTACGGGCTGGCGCACCCAAAAAGTCTACGACTCGTCGCGCGGCTATCTCGACGCAAGCCTGGGAAGCTGGCTCAACGCCTCGCTGTCGGCAGGCTACGAGGCCGTGAGGAACGACGAGACAAACCTGAGAGCATGGCTGCAGCACAATTCCACTTCGCTCTGGAGAGCCTGGACTGATAAGATAGGGGCCCGGGACGCAGATTTACGCAAGCGCTACGACGAGACCATCGGAGCCGACCTTCGCCATAAGTTCGGAACATACGGAACCCTCGACGCCGACGTGCGCTATCACCTCGGATATTTCAACTACTACTCCGCTTTCGGAACCGGAGAGAAGTATGCTCCTACGCAGACGCTCAACGACTTTTCGGCAGCCCTGAAATGGAGCGCTCCCCAATCTGACGCTTTAAACTGGAACGCTTATGCCGACCTACGCCACTTCGCTTACCGCGAGGGAGAACGCGAGACCACGCTCCGCGCCGGAGGCGAGGCATCGCGTCCACTCAGCCGGAAGAGCAGAATCGTGGCTACACTCGACTATTCAGGAGTCTTCAACTCAATCGGCAACAACGTGGGGCGCCTGCGCCTGCGGCCGGGATATGACCTAACGGGCACAAACATGAATCTGCATGCCGGAGCCGAGATCGCTCTTGTCGATGGCGCTAAGACACGCTTCCGCGTCGCTCCAGACCTGCGCGTCAGCTTCAGGGAGGGCATAATGGCCCTCACAGCAGGAATCGGCGGAGGCACACAACTTCGCACTCTCGCCTGGCAGCATGAGATGGACTACTACGCCAACCCCTATTACGGATGCACCGAAGCCACCTATTCACCCATCGACGCCAACATAGGCATCCGGCTCAACCCGGGAGGCGAGTGGACAGCGGGCGCCGAGTGGAGATGGCGCACCACCATCGACGAGGCCATAGGCGGATGGTTCATGATTCCGCTCATAGGCATCTACGACGACGCCCGCGCGCTTATCTCCCCCCGTCTGCACGGCTTCAGCCTTGCCGTTAACGGCGGCTACGAACCGAGCCGCTATCTCGGGATCTCCGTGTCGGGCACATGGCAGCCGCAGCACGGCAACACAGGATATCTCAACGGGCTCGACCGCGCGCAACTCACACTCGAGGCCTCCGCCACATCGCGCCCCACCGACGCGCTCTCGCTCCGCCTCGGCTACGTGCTCAGGGCTAAAAGATACCTCCTGCCCGAAGAGAACTTCAGCCGCCTCGACTTCAGCGGATCATACCGTATTTCAGACCGCATGGCGGTCTACGCCGAACTGCTCAATATCCTCAACAGGCGTCAATATCTGCTGCCCGGATTGCCGCTCGAGGGCATCACCGTGATGGCAGGATTTCAGATTTCCTTCTGAGTGGCGCAAACGATTGCCGCCCTCAGATTGTTTTGAATTTAAAACCGGGAATTTAGAATCGAGAATCATTATGAAAGATAAGAAAAACGAAAAGAACCGAACCGTCACCGACAAGGAAGATGCCGGCACACTGCTTCAGTATTCCAATGAAGATGACCGCGCCTACGGGCTGGCCGGCATGGCCATATCGCTTGCTTCGCTCAACGCTTTCGACCGCGTGGCGGAGGTGAGCCTCGACGGATGCGACACGATGGTGGAGTTTTCCAACGAATATTACTTCTCGGGGAGCCCGTCGATATCCCCGAAAAGCACCTGGGACAATCTGGTGCAGAATTTCCATATCACGGCATCGATGGTGATAAGCAACGTCATGTCACGCTCGCTCGTGAGGATGCGCAGAGACGTGCCCGTAGAGGTGCTCGGTCTGCTCCACGACGAGATCCAGCGCGAAGGAAAAGAGAGCTGCGGACTCGAAGACGACGAGATTGACGCACTCTTCAACCGGACGCTATCATACTCGCGCCGCATCTTCGCCAATCCGCGGCTACACCCGGCCATCAACGAGTTCGCGCGCATCCTCTCCACACGGCGCACCCTCAGCGGGAATGAACTGCGCGACGAGCTGCGGCTGCTGCAACTGATATAAAAGCATGTAAATCAAAATCTCTTTCAACGCCTGACATCATGGAGAAAATCATAGAATGCGTGCCCAACTTCAGCGAGGGCCGCGACAAAGCGAAGATAAAGGAAATCACCGACGCCATCTGCAGCGTGGAGGGCATCAGCCTGCTCGACGTGGATCCGGGCGAGGCCACAAACCGCACAGTGGTGACATTTGTGGGAGAACCGGATGCTGTGGTGGAGGCAGCGTTTCGCGGCATAAAAAAGGCGGCCGAGGTGATCGACATGCGCGCTCACCATGGCGCTCATCCACGCATGGGAGCCACCGACGTGTGCCCGCTCATACCGGTGTCGGGCATCTCGCTCGAAGAGTGTGCCGAACTTGCCCGGCAACTTGCCCGGCGCGTGGCTGATGAGCTCGGAATACCCACCTATTGCTACGAGGCGGCCGCGCTGCGGCCCGAGCGCAAGAATCTCGCAGTATGCCGCGAAGGTGAATATGAAGCGCTCGGCATGAAGATGGGGTCAGCCGAGAAAGGCCCAGATTTCGGCAACCGCCCGTTTGACGAAGATGTGGCCAAGACCGGCGCCACCACCATAGGCGCGCGCGACTTCCTCATAGCCGTGAACTTCAACCTCAACACCACCTCAACACGCCGCGCCAATGCCATAGCCTTCGACGTGCGCGAGAAAGGGCGCCCCATGCGCGAGGGAGGCAAGGTCACGGGCAAGCCCCTGAAAGACGAGAACGGAAATACGGTGATGATTCCCGGCACGCTACCCGGCACGAAAGCCATAGGATGGTATATAGATGAATACGGCATAGCCCAGGTGTCGATGAATATCACCGACATCAGCAGAGTGCCGCTCCACGAGGCCTTCGACGAGGTATGCCGCAAGGCTGACGCCCGGGGCGTGCGCGTGACGGGCACTGAAATAGTCGGCCTGGTGCCGAAGCGCACCCTCATCGAGGCCGGGAAGCATTTCCTCAGGAAGCAGCACCGCAGCACGGGCATTCCTGAAAGCGAGATCATACGCATCGCCGTCAGGTCGATGGGGCTCGACGAGCTGGCACCCTTCGATCCGAAGAAGAAAGTGATCGAGTATATGATCGCCGATGACTCCTTCAGGCGTCTGACAGATCTCCCGGCACGCGGCCTGGCAGAGGAGACAGCCTCCGAATCGCCCGCTCCAGGCGGCGGAAGTATATCGGCCTACATGGGGGCTCTCGGAGCGGCCCTCGGCACCATGGTGGCCAATCTCTCGGCACACAAGGCGGCCTACGACGACCGATGGGAGGAATTTTCCGACATGGCAGAGATAGGGCAGCACCTTATGGATGAACTTCTGCGGCTCGTAGACGAAGACACCGCAGCCTTCAACCGTATAATGGAAGTCTTCTCCATGCCCAAGAAGACAGACGACGAAAAGGCCCGGCGCGCCGAGGCGCTGGAAGCGGCCACGCTTTATGCCACGCAGGTGCCGCTGCTCACGATGAAAAAGGCCTACGAGGTGTTTGACCTCGTGGAGCAGATGGCTGCCGCCGGCAATCCCTCGTCGGTGACCGATGCTGGCGTGGGAGCTCTGGCGGCGCGCGCGGCAGTGCGCGGAGCCGCGCTCAACGTGCGCGTAAACGCCGCCGGCCTGAAAGATCGGGATGCGGCCGCCTCCCTGCTCGGCGAAGCTACCGGGATAGAGAGTCTTGCCGCAAAGCGCGAGGAGGCGATCCTCCGGATTGTCGGGAGCAAGATATGACACGCCAATCCACCCGATCATGAGCCGCATCGTCACCAAGAAATACCTCCTCCCCTTCATCCTCATCACCGGCCTCTTCTTCCTATGGGGCTTCGCGCGGGCCATCCTCGACGTGCTCAACAAGCACTTCCAGGAGATACTCCACATATCCATATCGCAGTCAGCCCTCATTCAGGCCACCACCTACCTCGGCTACTTCCTCATGGCTCTGCCCGCCGGAATACTTATCACCCGCGCCGGCTACCGCAGGGGCGTGGTGGCCGGCCTGCTGCTTTTCGCCCTGGGATCGCTGCTCTTCATCCCGGGCGCGGCCGTGATGTCGTTCGGAATGTTTCTGGCAGCCCTCTTCATCATCGGGTGCGGGCTGGTGATACTCGAGACGGCGGCCAATCCCTACGCAGCCGAACTCGGCGACAAGGCCACGGCCGCAAGCCGGCTCAACCTCGCGCAGTCGGCCAACGGTCTCGGTTGCATACTGGCACCGGCCACGGTAGGAGGTTTCCTATTCTCCGGCCACGGGTCAAGCGTGGCCGTGCCCTACGGCATCATGGGCGTAGCTGTGCTTGCCACAGCGATACTCTTCATGCGCGTAAGACTCCCCGAGATCACCGACGCACACGAAGGGGAGGCCGATCAGAACGCCGAGAGCGAGGCCCTGATGCCCGCCATCCGCAGCCTGTGGCGCTCGCGCGCGTTCCGGCTCGGGATGACAGCACTCTTCTTCTACGAAATAGCGGAAATATCAATCAACAGCCTTTTCATCAATTATGTCACCGCCGACGGCTGGATGGACAAGACCACTGCATCGGCGGTGCTCTCGTTCGGCGCCCTCGGGCTCTTCATGCTTGCCCGTATAGCCGGCAGCTGGGTGATGAGCCGTGTGGCTTCGGAGAAAGCGCTCGCAGCATGCGGGGCGCTGGCCCTCGCGGGAGCGCTCCTCGTGGTGGCCGATGCCGGATGGATCTCACGCTGCGGATTGTTTATGTGCTACGCCTTCGAAGCGATAATGTTTCCTACTATTTTCGCCATCACCATCACGGGAGCGCAGGGAACATCGGTGAAGATCGCCTCATCCTTCCTCATGATGACCCCCATCGGGGGCGCCGTAGGGACGCTTCTCATGGGCAGCCTGGCCGATTCCGTCTCCCTGTCGGCTGCCTTCATCATCCCGGCGGCCGCCTACGCCTTCGTTCTCGCCTACGCGACGGGCCTCTGCCGCAGGCGCCGCTGAAACATAACCGCAATCAATTCCACCCCAAGCTCTATGAAACTTACATGTATCGGTCATATCACTCTCGACAAGGTGATCACACCGCGCTTCACGGCCGACATGCCGGGAGGCACAGCCTATTATTTCGCCAAGGCGCTGAAAAATATCGATCTTCAGGGCTTCCGGCTCATCACGTCATTGGCCGCGAGCGAGATGCCGGTGGTGGAGGCCCTGCGCGGCGAGGGAATAGACGTGAGGGCGATAGAGTCGGAAAAATCCGTAGTGTTTGAAAACAGATACGGCGACGACATGAACACACGCACCCAGCGCGTATTGGCAAAGGCCGATCCTTTCACAAAGGAAAAACTTCAGGACGTGGAGAGCGACATAATCCACCTCGGCACCCTCCTGGCCGACGATTTCGACAAGGAGACGATAAAGTATCTGAGCTCCAAAGGCTGCGTCTCGGTAGACGTGCAGGGCTATCTGCGCAAAGTGGAGGGGGAGAGCGTGGTGGCCGTGGACTATGCCGACAAACTGGAATCGTTGCCCTATATCGGCATCCTCAAGGCCAACGAGATGGAGATGGCCACTCTCACCGGCACCGCCGATGCACATGAGGCAGCGAGGATTCTTGCCGGATGGGGTGTGAAGGAAGTGGTGCTGACGCTTGGCGATAAAGGGAGCCTCGTCTACTGCGGCGGAGCTTTCCACTCCATCCCCGCCTTCCCGGTGAAAGACCCCGTAGACGCCACCGGCTGCGGCGACACCTACATGGCCGGCTATCTCTACAAGCGCTGCCACGGAGCCTCGCCCGACGAGGCCGGAGCATTCGCGGCCGCCATGTGCAGCATAAAACTTGGTGCGAAAGGGCCCTTCTCGGCTACCCTCGCAGATGTCCGCGGGCTGCTTGAAAGCGATGTCTGAAAAAAAGCAACAGAAAAACTCCACCAACTTGGTGGAGAAGTACAAAATGCAAATACTCAACGGATTACAAAACTGCACCAAGTTGGTGCAGAATTAGGAGGTTTAATGAGGTTTAGGAGGTTTAATGAGGTTTAGGAAGTTTAAAAGATCAGCCGGACTTTAAACTTCCTAAACTATTTAAACTATCTAAACCATTTAAACTATTTAAACTATCTAAACCATTTAAACCTCAACTTGAGCTTGCGAAAGTTGGATTAATTATTGAAAAGAGAGTAACAAACCGATAACATTTTCCGAAAATTGCTGCTGAAATTATAATATTTTTTAAGGAACAAGCGTGAAAAACGCAATTTTTAAAACTTTTTTAACTAAATTGTGTTTTTATGTTAAGGATATATGCGGTGAGAATCGCATCATATCCACATACATATACATATATACAGGTAAAAATTAACTTCAAAAATTAACCATATTGTTTTATTAAACCGTTTAGTATGAGATAATTGCAATCTTTCGCCGAAACAATACGGAATAGCGGCGCGGCGTAGCGTCACAACGGGATTCCGCCGTCGCCCTCACTAAGACTACAGGTAATTCATCAACAACAAATAATAAACTATGAGAAAATTGTTTCTTATTATGATGTCACTGATAGCAGTGAGTCTCGGGCTCTCCGCCCAGACCAAGACCTATCACGGCGTCATACTGGACGCGGACAACAACGAGCCGCTAATCGGAGCAACAGTGTTGCCCATCGGAGGAGGCCAGGGGGCCGCAGCCGATGTAGACGGCAACTTCACGCTGAGCGTGCCTGAATACGTGACTCAGGCCGAGTTCTCTTACGTGGGCTACGCTCCCCAGACACTCCCGCTGACAGACAACATGGTGGTGAAACTGAACACTACCTCCACCGCACTCAACGACGTGGTGGTGGTGGCATTCGGCACCACTACAAAAGAGGCTTTCACCGGCTCTGCATCCGTAGTGAACGCCGACGACCTCAAGGCCCGCACCACAGCCAATGTGGCCAACGCCCTCGTGGGCAGCGTGCCCGGCCTGCAGATGCGCTCCACCACAGGCGCTCCCGGCTCTGACGCCGGTGCAATCACCATCCGAGGTATATCTTCAGTATATGCCGACACCAACCCGCTGGTGATCGTAGACGGCGCTCCCTACTCTGAGAGCCTCAGCAATATTTCTCAAGACGACATCGCCTCAATCTCAGTGCTCAAGGATGCCGCTTCGGCCGCCCTCTACGGCGCACGAGGCGCTTCGGGCGTGATCATCATCACCACCAAGAAGGGCTCCAACCGCGAGGCTCAGATCAAGGTCAACGCCAAGTGGGGCTCAAACAGCCGCGCCGTGCAGGACTACGACGTCATCACCGATCCGGGCGAATACTACGAGGCATACTACTCGCAGATCTACAACTATAACTTCTACCGCCAGGGCATGACTCCCGAGGCCGCCCACGCCGCCTCAAACTCCAAGCTGCTCAGCATGCTGAAGTATAACGCCTTCACAGTGCCTGAAGGCGAGAACCTCATCGGCACGAACGGCAAGCTGAATCCGAACGCCACCCTGGGCCGCTACTATCAGCTCAACGGCGAAAACCGCTACCTGATTCCCGACAACTTCACCGACATAGCCTATCAGAACGGCTTCCGCCAGGAATACAACTTCAGCATCAACGGCGGCACAGACCGCTCCAGCTTCTACGCAAGCATGAGCTATCTGGGCGAGGAAGGTATCCTCAAGCCCTCGAACTACGACCGCCTCACGGCTCAGGTACGCGCCGAGTATCAGGCCAAGAAATGGCTCAAGGTGGGTGCACGCGTGGCTTACACACACTCCAACACCAAAGGCAACTCCGACATCGACGACGAGAGCCTGGGCGCAGGCAACGTGCTCTACTTCACCTCGATGGCCGCACCGATCTTCCCGATGTATGTGCGCACCTACGATGACGTAGACGGCAAGCCCGGCACGCCTTATATCATGACCGACAAGAATGGTAATCCGATGTATGACTTCGGTGTGAGCACCTACATCAACGGCTCACGCCCCTTCGCCTCTCCGGGCAACGCCGTCGGAGCACAGGCGCTCGACAAGGCGGAGACCACACGAAATGCCATCAACGCAACTTTCAACGCCACCATCGACTTCACCGACTATCTGAAACTCGACGTGCTCAGCAACGTGAACTGGGGAGTGAACCAGTACACTTACTACGGCAGCATCTACAATACCCTCAACACATCGGCAAACGGCAAGCTCACCAAGAGAGACACCAGCTCGGTGCGCACCAACAACTCGCAGACGCTGACCTTCTACAAGTATTTCGGCGACCACTACCTCAACGTGCTGGCCGGTCATGAATACTACCGCGTGGACAGCAATGTGCTTCAGGGCTATGCCGAAGGCGGATTCTCGACCGACATTCTCGAACTCTTCGCCTTCGCCAACCACAACTTCCCCTCGAACACCTCTTACAAGGGACGCTACAATGTGGAAGGATGGTTTGGAAGCGCTCAATACAACTTCCGCGAGAAATACTACGCTTCGGCTTCTTACCGCCGCGACGCCTCCTCACGCTTCGCCAAAGGCCACCGCTGGGGTAACTTTTGGAGCGTGGGCGCTGCCTGGATGATGTCGAAAGAAAACTTCATGGACAACACCAAAGACTGGCTCGACTACCTGAAAGTGAAATTCAGCATCGGACAGCAGGGTAACGACAATCTCGACAGCAGCTACTACTGGACTGACAACTATACCCTCGTGCCAAGCACCGCGACTACGGTATCTCCGGTATTCCGCCAGCTCGGAAACCCTGACATCACCTGGGAGACCTCGACCAACCTCAATGCCGGCATCGAATTCGGACTCTTCAAAAACCGCCTTTTCGGAACCATCGACTTCTACAACAAGAACACGAGCGACCTGCTCTTCTGGATCTCCATCCCCGAGTCGATGGGCTCACGCGGCTACTACGGCAACCTGGGCACCATCCGCAACCGCGGCGTGGAAGTCTCGCTCACCGGCATCCCCGTGCAGACGAAAGACTTCGAATGGTCAGTCACAGCCAACCTCACCACCAACACGACCAAGATCCTCAAGCTGCCCGAGACCAAGACACGCAACTACGGCGGCTTCTACGAAGACTACCACTGGTTTGAGGAAGGCGGCCAGATGTATAACTACATGACATACGCCTATGCGGGCGTCAACGATCAGGGCGAGGCACTCTATTACTACGACCCCTCACTCATCGATCCCTCGACAGACGCCATGAACACCGCCAAGCCCGGCTCCGTGAAATCGAAAGACTACGTCACCACCCAGACCACCCAGGCATCGCGCTACGCATGCGGTTCGATACTTCCGAAGGTCTACGGCGGCCTCAGCACCTCGGCCCGCCTGAAATGGTTTGACTTCACGCTCAATTTCGACTATCAGATCGGCGGCAAGGTGATGGATCTGCGCTACGCGAGCCTCATGGCCCCGGAAGAGAACCTCTCCCAGACCTCAGCCGTAACCAACATTCACAAGGATTACATCAAGGAATGGAGCCCCAACAACACAGCCTCCAACCTGCCCCGCTGGATGCTCGGCGACAGCCAGGGCTACGTGCGCAGCGACCGATTCCTGACCAATGCCGGATATTTCAATTTCTCGTCGTTCGTAGTCGGCTTCACTGTGCCCAAGTTCTGCAAGGAAATAGAGAAACTGCGCTTCTACTGCTCGGGTGAGAATCTCTGCTTCTGGTCGGCCCGCAAGGGTCTGGATCCGCGCTATTCATTCGACGGCAACACATCGCTCGGCGCATATTCCCCGATGAGAAACGTTTCGGGTGGCGTAGAGATCACTTTCTAATGAAAATGATGATATGAACATCAAAAGAAGACAAGCAATGAAGAAACTCACATTATATATCGCCGGGACAGCAATGGCATTGATGCCAACCTCCTGCATACAGGAATTCACGGCGCAGCAGAACGGCTTCGTGACAAGCGACCAGGCTTCCGAGGCTCCCGGAGCGTTCGATAATTTCGTGTCAGGCATCACCGACAACAACAACGGCCAGTTCTTTTTCGGAGCCACAGACCACTATGCCAACGACTTCGGCTACGCATCGATGATGCTGCGCCGCGACGTGACGGGTCAGGACATCGTGCCCTGGGGAGGCGACACCAACTGGTTCGCATCATGGTATGAGGCTCACTACACACTCGGCCCCACATATCTCAACTGCCAGTATCCCTGGACTTTCTACTATTCGCAGATCAAGGCCTGCAACCAGGTGATAGGCCTGGCCGGCGAGAATCCCTCCGAAGAAAACATGAGCGGCGTCGGCATCGCCTACGCTTATCGTGCGCTCTACTATCTGGAACTCGCCCAGACATTCGCTCCGCGCACTTACCGCACGGACAAGAACGCCCCCACGGTGCCCATCATCACCGAGAAGACCGATATGGAGCAGTCTTCCGACAATCCCTGCGCTACCAACGAGAAGATGTATGCCTTCATTATCGAAAACCTCGATCAGGCTGAGAAATATCTTGCCGACTACAATCGCCCCGACAAATATACTCCCGACCTCTCGGTGGCCTACGGCCTCAAGGCAAGGGCATATCTCGTGATGGGCGAATGGGAAAATGCCGTGACATACGCCCGCAAGGCAATGGAAGGCTACACAGTGCTCACCGCAGAGCAATACACCGACCGCAACAACGGCTTCAACAATGCCGATTTCGGCAACAGCTGGATGCTCGCTCTCCAGACAAAACCGACCGATCCCTGCCAGACCGTAAACGACGGCGACAACAGCTGGGGCACATGGATGATCTGCGAGTTCCCCTCTGACGACACCGGACTTGGATATTACAACGCCTACGGCGCATGCCAGATCATCGACCGCCACCTCTATGAGACCGTGCCGGCAACCGACTGCCGCAAGAAGTGCTTCATCGACTTCTCGCTCGACGAGATGGATGACCCCGACGAGATCCTCGAAGCCCTCGAAGACTACACCGACGTGCCGGAATATGTCTACGGCACCGGTCTGGCCAACGAGCAATTCGGTGGCCTCTCGCTGAAGTTCCGCTCTAAAGGCGGCAACCACTCCGACCCGCAGTATGTAGGCTGGTGTGTGGATATCCCCGTGATGCGCGTGGAGGAAATGAAGCTTATCGAAGCCGAAGCCGCCGGAATGCTCAATGAGGGCGAAGGAAAGGCTCTGCTCGAGCAGTTTGCCAAGACACGCGACCCGGAATACGTCTACGGCACGCACAACGAAGCATACTACAACAGCAAGACATCCGCTTTCCAGAATGAGATCTGGTGGCAGCGCCGCATAGAGTTCTGGGCCGAGGGCCTCGCCATGTTCGACATCAAGCGCCTCGAGAAGGGCATCATCAGAAGCTATGCCGGCACCAACCATATCGAGGGCTACCGCTGGAATGTGGACGGAGTGCCCAACTGGATGAACTTCTGTATCATTCAGACAGAGACCAACTTCAACAAGGGAATCACCGAGCCTAACCCGGCGCCGGTAGCGCCCACCGCTGACTCACCGCTCTATTCATTCTAAACCGCACACAGACAAATGAACTCCATCAAAAAATATATGACGATTCTCGCTGCCATGCCCCTTCTCTGGGCATGCAGCGCAGACGAGGGCTCGATGCCGGGCAACGACCCGGATGCGGCCGTGACGCTCTACACATACGCGCCCACCGACCCTAACAATAACCCCGACAACGACGTAGTGGTTAGGTTCGTGACCAACAACAAGGCCACATCCGTGAAGTATCTGCTGGCTCCCACTTCCGATATCACGGCTCTGCTGAACAACGGAGGCGAGAGCGCACTCCTCTCGAAGGTGGAGGCCGACGGAAAAACCGTGGAAGGACTCGGAGCCGATTCATTCGCTGACCTGACTCTGGAAGACATTCACGGTGACTACACCATCGCAGCCGTGGCCAACGGCAAGATTCTCGGCAACCGCGTCACTTTCCTGGGTCTCGACTGGGAATTGGTGAAAGAGGGCACTTTCATCTACGCAAACAAGAACATCTTCGCCGCAGGCTACAGAACGTATGAGGCATCGCTTGAGATTTGCACCACCGACGATACACTCTATCGCATCAATAACGCTTTCGGAGAGGGCTCATCGCTCAAGATGTATCTGCTCGACAAATTCGGCAAAGACGACGGTGGCAAATACCAGTATTTCCGTGTGGCCCCGACAAATACAGGCCTTGTAGCCGGCGACATGGGCAATATCTACGTCAGAGACCTGGGATACTGGCAGGGCAACGCCGCATTCGTCACCGACTACGGCTATGAAAGCGGCCTCTACGAAGACGGCAACGCATTCTTCCTTATCCAGAGCTACGTCACGGCCGGCAGTTTCGGCTATGAATACAGTTATTTCGAACCCTACGAATAATATCCGGCTTCCCGCCATATTCAAGGCCGACCCTCGCCCGAGGGCCGGCCTTCTTATTGTCTTTGAAGGAGGATATGAGTGATATATTTTCGATTATTGAATAAAGTTTATTAACTTTGCAAAATAATATTATTCAAGACATGAAACTGCCCCGCGTCAATCTTCTCGTCAAGATACTCATAGCCATGGCCCTCGGAATCGGAGCCGGATATTGCTTCCCTGAATGGGCCGGAAGAACCTTCATCACGTTCAACGCCATTTTCAGCCAGTTTCTCGGCTGGCTAATCCCGCTCATCATCCTCGGCTTCGTGGCTCCGGCTATAGCAGACCTCGGCAAAGACGCGGGGAAGATGCTGGTGTGGACTGCCCTAATAGCATACGTGGCCACACTTGCCTCGGGATTTCTCAGCTACGCCGTAGGCGACACGGTCTTTCCCCACATCATACACCCCGGCTCGCTCAAAGGGCTGCACGAGGGCAACGACCTGATACCCTTCTTCACCATCGACATTCCTCCGCTGATGAGCGTGATGACCGCGCTTGTCACCGCTTTCGTGGCGGGTATATGCCTATCGCGGATGAATGGCGACACGCTGAAGAAATGCTTCTATGAATTTCGCGGCATCGTGGAGATGACGATAGCGAAAGCCATCATCCCGCTGCTTCCTGTCTATATTTTCGGCATATTCCTCAATATGACGGTCTCCGGCCAGGTGATAGGGGTGCTCTCGGCCTTCGCCAAAATCATCGGCGTGATCTTCGCCATGCACATAGGGCTTCTCATATTCCAATACTGCATAGCGGCTCTTTTCGTAAGGCGCAATCCCTTCAGGCTTCTGCTCACCATGATGCCGGCCTATTTCACGGCGCTCGGCACCCAGTCGTCGGCCGCCACCATCCCGGTCACCCTGCGCCAGGCTATCAAGATGGGGGTATCTGAAGACGTGGCGGGCTTCGTGATTCCACTCTGCGCCACGATCCACATGTCGGGAAGCGTGATGAAGATAGTGGCGTGCGCCATCGCCATCATGATCATGCAGGGACACGGCTATGACCTCGGAATGATGGCCGGCTTCATCGCCATGCTCGGCATCTCGATAGTGGCGGCTCCCGGAGTGCCCGGAGGCGCCATCATGGCCTCGCTCGGAGTGCTCGCCGGAATGCTCGGCTTCTCGGAGGGGGATCAGGCTCTCATGATAGCCCTCTATATCGCCATGGACAGTTTCGGAACGGCCTGCAACGTGACCGGCGACGGCTTCATCGCGCTCATAATCGACAAATTTTTCGGCCGCCCAAAGACTCAAATAAACTGATAGGCAATTACTTATCAGAGACGTCAAAGGCAAGACGCACTGATATGCCGGCGCCTGACGAAAAGGGGTGTAGATAAGTTTTTTATTAAAAATCGCAAATTATTGGAGTTTGCATTCGCAAATTTCACAACTTTTTTGTAATTTTACGACTGAATTAATTCCACCCCACGATGAGCGAAGAAGTGTATCACATACCGGCCTTGCTGCCCCAGACCCTCGAGAGCCTCGACATAAAGCCCGACGGAATATATGTCGACGCCACATTCGGCGGCGGAGGGCACTCGCGCGCCATACTCGGAATGCTCGGCCCAAAGGGGCGTCTTTTAGGATTTGACCAGGACGCCGATGCGCTTGCCAACGCTCCGGCCGACCCGCGCTTCACTTTCGTGAGGAGCAATTTCCGCTTCATACGCAACTTCCTCAGATATCACGGCATCGACCGCGTAGACGGCATTCTGGCCGACCTCGGGGTGTCGTTCCATCACTTCGACGACCCGGAGCGCGGCTTCTCGTTCCGCTCCGATGCTCCGCTCGACATGAGGATGAACCGCCGCTCCCCTCTCACGGCCGCCGCCCTGCTCGCCGACATCTCCGACCGCGATCTGCTCTCGCTCTTACGCACCTATACCGACATCAAAGACCCCGCAAAGGCCGCGAAAGCCATCATGGCAGCCGGGCAGAAGAGTCCGATCGACACCACTTTCAGGCTTGCCGAGGCCGTGCGCCCGGCGCTCAACCCGAAGAGTGAGAAAAAGGAGATGGCCCAGGTGTTTCAGGCGCTCAGGATAGCCGTGAACTCCGAGATGGAGGCCCTCACCGACTTGCTGACGGCTATGCCCGACGTGCTGAAAGAGGAGGGACGCGCCGTGATACTGACCTATCACTCTGTGGAAGACAGGCTCGTGAAGAATTTCTTCCGCTCGGGTAATATCGAGGGTAATATCGAGAAAGATTTCTTCGGAAAGGTGATATGCGACTGGAGGCTCATCAACCGCTCCCCCATCACGGCCGACCCGGAGGAAGTGGAGCGGAATCCGCGCAGCCGAAGCGCCAAGCTCCGCGCAGCCGCATTCACAGGAGAAGACGGAGCGAAACGGCAATGATGCGGATCTCCGCGACAATGAATTTGAAAATCAATTATTACTATTCAACGACAAATCAACAGACAATACTGAATAAATAAGGATGGCAAATACAAGACAGGGGAAAAGGAAGCCTGCCGAGAAGAAGGGATTCACCTCAGCCGTGAAGACTTCTATAAAGCAGAACACCGAAAACCTAAAATACGGACGCACCGTATCGATCGACTTTTTCAGACACAACGCCTGGCCCATAATTCTCTTCATAGCCGGGCTCATATCGGTCATGGGCCTGCGCTACCAGACCAAGACGAGAATGTCGGAGATAAAGCAGCTCACACGCGAACTGCAGCGGGCCGAAAGCTACAAGCTGCAGGAGAAAGCTCGCTACATGACCCTCATCCGCGAGACGGAACTCACACGGCTCACAGCCGAAAAGCATCTCGGACTCAAATATCAGGAAGAACCACCGGTGGCCATTGAATACGACGCCGACGCTGTCTCCGGCAAATAAACCACGCACGAAATGGCAAAGAAAGGAAATAAATCTACTGTCTTCAACCGCTACGGGATGATAGTCGCCCTCTTCTTCCTGATGGCGGGGGCCATAGTGTTCGTGATGTTCCGCACCACGGTGATCGAAGCCGACGCCTGGAACGAACGGGCCCGCAAGCAGCTTTCGCGCATCGACACCATCGCTCCGGAGCGCGGAAGCATCCTGGCCTCAAACGGCAATATCCTCGCCTGCAACGTAAAGGTCTGCGACATAAAGATCGACATGCGCCATAACAAGATTCAGAAAATGGCGCCGGCCAAACTCGAGGCCAAACTCGATTCCCTTGCCGACACGCTCGACATACTCTATCCTCGCTTCGACCCGCAGAAGGCTGACGCAGCCACGAGAAAGGCCAAGTCATGGCGCGTGCGGCTGCGCCGTGAACTCGAAAAGGAGCCCGACAAGCGCACCCGCTCCCTCACGATAGCCCGCAACCGCCCGCTCGAGGAATTCGACTCGGCGCGCAAACTCGTGTTCATACGCGACTTCAAGGGTGCCGGCTTCAGATGCCCGCTTTATAAAGAGGAACACTCGCGCCGCATATATCCCTACGGAAAGATGGCCAACCGAAGCATCGGACGCG
>CAMWXO010000015.1 GCA_947178245.1 uncultured Porphyromonadaceae bacterium | reverse complement strand
ATAAATTCATTTAACAAATAAAATTTTTTGTGTCTACTTTTCGTGGGGCAGTACAAGGTTACAATCCGGTAAGCCTGTCGAAGGAATTCAGGCAGAAGATTGCGAAAGACACAAAAGGCCTCAATGAGCGCGATATAGTCATTTACTGCTATGAAACGACTCAGGAAAAACTGACATTCTCCACGAAATGCGAGAAATTTGATGATAGGAAAAAGACCAAGATGCACTGCGTCGGTTATGCGCAGGTACTTTCTACTATTTGCAACTATGCTTTTTCAGTCAACGGCATGAAAGGAAAGGCTAAACCCGTAGTCGGTCTTGTTTATATGGGCGGAATGAATCTCAATGCCTACTCCGGCCTATTGCCTGAAAAATGGAAGAACTTCACGAAAGATCATGATTTCGTGGAAGTCACACTAAGCGACGGCAAAACAATGTACGTAGACGCCTCCCTTAATATAGTGCAATAGCACATTTGCACAACGAGGAATTTTTGATTAAATTTGCTGACAGTGTCGGATGACCGAAATGATCACAACGACCAAAAAGTGTAAACATGGGAATATTTGATTTTTTCAAAGGCAAAGGGAAGCAGCCTGAACTGAAAGCTTCCGGAAGTTTTGAAGTGTCGATACCGGAAGAGCGGTTTACGTGTGCCGATGTCCGAATTGACGGCAAACCGTATGTATGCGTTCTCAACGAGGCCCTGATGGAAGTGTCGCCAAAAGATCCATTCCGCTGGTATCTCTCACTTATAATGACCTTTGAGAATACGGTCGGCGATCACATGCCGGACAGGGATGATACTGAACGGATGCAGGACTTCATTGAATATCTCTGCGAGCGACTGGCCGGCGACAAAAATCACCCGAATGCAGTCTTCCTCGGACGCGTCACGGGCAATGGCGAGACGCAGGCGATGTGGTATGTCAACAATCCCGGTCGGGCGGCTGTCTTTCTTCATTCAGTGATATCATCAGGCAATTATCCATTCCACTTTGAATACGTCATCGAAGAAGATACGGAATGGAAAGAGGCTCATTACTGGCTCAATCAGTGAATGGGAGGCTCACATAGAAGGGCTCACTGATATATCATACGATCATTAGCCGGCCTCTCCGATATTCAAGATTTCACTTCAGCTGAAGGAGTGCGGCCTTCAGGGCCTGGCGGCGCTGCTCCCAAGTGGCGTAGTCGTCGGCCCTGACCTCGCAGTCGGCCTTAACGGGGGACGTAGTGAGTATGCAGGGGCGGCATTCGCCTGAGTATATCATCATGTCGGCAATGGCGTCGGCTCCCCCCACCTTAAACCAGCTTTCGGCCGTGTCATCCGCACCCGGCAGCAGCCGCACCACTACTGGGGCGCCTTCTTCACCGGCAACCTCTGCGGGAACGTAGGTGGCGGTGCCCTCGTTCAGGTCATAACGGACTTTGCCGTGGGGAACGTCGCGGCCCATCGAGGTGAAAACATACCCGCAGGCCGGATGCCGCGATATGCTCGGCTTGAAGCCTTTCGAGGGGGCGATATACATGTTCTGTGGGTCGGCTACTGGCGTGCCATCCACTATGAAGCGATAGGTGAACACCTTATCGAATCCTTCATCCATCTGCATTTCCCAGATGCCATCGCTGTCGCGCTCCATTATCACGGGCGCGGGTGAAAGTTCCGACATGAACTCCACCTTCTCGGCCTCGGGCGCCTTCATGCGAAATATTATGCCGTCTTCCAAATATTCGGGCGAGACCACAGGCTTCGGGAAAAGACGCGCCATCACTCCTGGAGTGAACTGAGGCTCGTTGCCGGTGGCCGCCAGGGCCGGCCTCCCCGCATTCATGGCCTCTCGGGCGGCTTCCTTGCGAAAAAGCAGGGGGAGCGACTTGCCAAGAAAATATTTGGCATTCATCCATGTGTGTCCGAACTTATCGTCGGTGTATTCCTTTACACACCTTATGCTTTTTTTGTCGAGAAACTCCATATAGTCTCTGGCATTTCCATAGAGGAAGTCGTCGGTGCCTACACCGAGCCAGAAAAGGTTTATCTTGCCGTTTGTGTCGGCTGAGTTGTCATATACCTCCGGAATTTCGGTAGATGTAAACGAACTGTAGCTGCATAGATAAGAGAATTTATCAAGATTGGTCAGGCCGTAGGCGAGAGCCTGATTGCCTCCGCGCGAGAATCCCCCGATGGCACGGTGGTCGCTGTCGTTGATCGTGCGGTAGTTCTTCTCTATATACGGCATAAGGTCGGTGAGAAGGTCTTTTCCAAATATATCCTGCGTCCCTGCGAAGCTTAGTTTCGGAGTGGCGGACAGCTTACCGGGATTACCGTAAGGGAGCACCACTATCATTTCCTCCGCATTCCCATCGGCCACAAGATTGTCGAGTATATAATTCACACGTCCAACCTTATAATATACCTCCTCGGTGTCGGTGGTGCCGCTTATGAGATAGAACACGGGATAACGCTTCGCCGTGTCGGTATAATAAGAGGGCGGCAGACACACCACGGCGTTATTCACATCTCCGAGGCTTTCGGAGAAATAATGGATATACTCCACGGGGCCGTGCGGCACATTTCTTATATCGTGTGGCAGCGCGCCGGTTACCGCAGGAATCTCGAGCAGGCTGCTTTTGAAGCCTTCGTTGGGGAAATAGTCGGGATTTTCCGGATCCATCACGCTCACACCATCCACTATGAAGCAATATGGATACATGTCAGGGGCGGCCGGGCCCAGGGTCACGCTCCAGACTCCATCAGCGTCGCGCGTCATGGCATGCCGGCCCGCAAACTGCACGTCGGCAAACACCTCGCGCGCGTGGTCGTTCTTATATCGGAAAGTGACGGTGCCGTCAGGATTGCAGACAGTGGATTGCATGGCAAAAGCCGCCATCTGGCAGCAGAAGAGCAGGGCCGGCAGCAGAAGAGTCTTCATCATGTATCAGTATTTGGTTTGAGAGAGCAAAGATAATCCAAATACTTCAGAACTCCAAATAAAATGACGGCGCCGACGAAGCAGAGGTCACTTTTTTGAGGCAAATATGCGGAATTGTCGGAAAAAATCATTAACTTTGCGTATCGGGGGTGCGCGACACCCACGAACCGACCTGAAATTCCTTAATAACTAAACCATCAAAATACTACAGACAATGGTAAATTTCTCACTTGAGGGCAAGGTGGCCCTCGTCACCGGCGGTGTCTACGGCATCGGCTTCGCCATTGCGAAGGCACTCCACGAAGCAGGCGCCCGCATCGTCTTCAACAGCAACACCGAGCAGGGCGTGAAAATGGGCTTCGACAACTATAAGGAAGCCGGCATCGACGCCAAAGGTTATCTCTGCGACGTGACCAATGAAGAAGAAGTGAAGGCAATGGTTGCCGACGTCGAGAAGAATATCGGCGTGATCGACATCCTCGTCAATAATGCCGGCATCATCAAGCGCATTCCCATGACTGAGATGGACGTGAAGGAATTCCGCCAGGTGGTAGACATCGACCTCATCGGCCCCTTCATCTGCGCCAAAGCCGTGATTCCGGGCATGATCAAGAAAGGCCACGGCAAGATCATCAACATCTGCTCGATGATGAGCGAACTCGGCCGCGAGACAGTGAGCGCCTACGCAGCCGCCAAGGGAGGCCTCAAGATGCTGACACGCAACATCTGCTCGGAATATGGCGAGCACAACATACAGTGCAACGGCATCGGCCCGGGCTATATAGCCACTCCGCAGACCGCTCCGCTCAGGGAAATCCAGCCCGACGGCAGCCGTCATCCCTTCGACAAGTTCATCATAGCCAAGACTCCGGCCGCACGCTGGGGCACACCTGAAGACCTGATGGGCCCGGCAGTATTCCTCGCCTCAGACGCCTCCAACTTCGTCAATGGCCACATACTCTACGTAGACGGCGGTATTCTCGCCTATATAGGTAAGCAGCCCTGACGATGAACGAGGAGTTTAAGGAAGTTGCCGAAAGCTATACGCTCCCCGAAGCCATCCGCGAGGCCCAGCGCTGCCTGCACTGCAAGGTGCCGGGCTGCAAGAAAGGTTGCCCCATAAGCAACGACATCCCCGACTGGATAAGCGAGTTGGCACATGGAAATTTCGGCAATGCCATCCATATCATCCACAACCGCAGCAATCTCCCGGCAGTGTGCGGCCGCGTATGCGCCCACGAACGCCAGTGCGAGGGCAACTGCGTGCTGGCGAAGAAGGGAGAAGCCATCCACATCGGCAAGCTCGAGCGCTTCGTGGCCGACTTCGACAGCGAGGCCGGATGGAGCCATGAGAATATCCCGGAGAAGACACGCGGACGCGTGGCCGTGATCGGATCGGGGCCTGCCGGCCTCACCATCGCGGGCGATCTCGCCCGCAAGGGCTTCGACGTGGAGATATTCGAGATGGGAGTCGAGCCCGGCGGCGTGCTGACATTCGGAATCCCGGAATACAGGCTGCCCAAGGAAGTGGTGAAGCGCGAGATCAGGAAGATCGAGAAACTCGGCGTGAAGATTCATCTCCGCGCCACGGTGGGGCCCAATCTCACAATCGACCAGATCTTCGAGAAAGGCTTCGACGCCATCTTCATGGGCACCGGTACAAGCCGGCCCAAGACTCTCCCGATAGAGGGAGGCAAGCACCCGGGAGTGCGCCAGGCCATCTGGTTTCTGCGCCGCGTGAGCCTCTACAATTCCGGAATGATGACCAAAGAGGAAGTCATGGTGGGCGACGGCGACAGGATCGCCGTGGTGGGCTGCGGCAACACCGCCATGGACGCCGCCCGCTCAGCCCTGCGCATGGGAGCCTCTGAAGTGACCGTGATCTATCACCGCGATATATCGCGCATGGCAGCACTCCGCTCGGAATATGACGAGGCCGTGGCAGAAGGCGTGAAATTCCTCTGGAACACTAACGTGGTGAAGGTCAATGGCGGCGAGGGGCTTCGCCTCAAGTCGATCGTGACGGAGACCGACGGCGTGCAGACCGAGATGCCGCTCGACAGGCTTATGCTTGCCGTAGGCTCGTCGCCCGCATCGCGCATCGTAGACTCCACTGAGGGAATCGAGGTAGACGACAAGGGATATGTGCTCACACGCGAGACGCCCTACGGCATGACGACCCGCAAGGGAGTCTTCGCCGGCGGCGATGTGACGAAACGCCCCGCCACCGTGGTGCATGCCATGCAGGATGCCAAGCGAGTGGCCGAAAGCATCGAGAAATACGTGGATGCCATAAAGCTTATCGAGGCTATAGGCTGAGCGCGTTACACTGCTAATAAATGAACGGGCCGCAGTTCTGATTATGGAACTGCGGCCCGTGATCTTTTGTGCGGGGCACGTTTTCATTTACCGTCCACGCTCTCAAGGAATTCCGCCTCCACGATGCCGAGCTGATATTCCTTGGCCGGACGTATGTCAAGATCTGATGCAGGCCCTCCGGCGAGTTCCTTCATCGAGAAAGCATCTTTCTCGGTCATCGCCCCTATCTGGCGTATGGTGATCCTGTCGCTCACCACCGGATTCTCCGGCCTCAGATGCACATAGCCCAGGCCCTTCGGCGTCCAGCCCTTCCAGACGAGGCTGTCGCCGGCATACACCTCGACGGGATAAGTGCGCTTGCGCCAGCCCGCCAGTTTCAGGGTAATATCGTCGATACGCGCCGGGCGCTCGAGCACATACGTGATCCACGCATTGGCGAGGTTGCCGTCTGATATCCATTGCGACTTCTCGTTGTCATCTCTCGAGAGCGAGGCCTCATGCGCGTTGCTTCCGGCCTCTATGCTCCTGACGGCCACATCGCGGTATCTTTCTCTGTAAGATGGAGCGAGTGGTGTCGGGCCCATGTCGAGCCGCCCCTTCAGCGTCTCAGCCGGCTTATAGCTGCTGAGGCCTCCGGTCACGTCCACGGGCAGAGTGTTGAGTGTAATTGAGGCGTCAGGCAGATCCCACGCAGATGCCGTGATCAGTATCTCACCGGGGTCGGTGGTGCTCCTGATAAGGGCTCGGTTTATTCCGCACTCCACCGGCAGCGAGCGGCTGAGTATGAAATTATCGGGGCCCTGCGCTATGCCTCCGCGCCATTCGGCGGGCCCTTCCACCGAAAAATTGATCATCCTGTTGTCGAGCGGGCATCGGCGGCCCATTGCATCCACCACCTCTACCTGAATCAGCGCCATGTCAGCTCCGTCGGCCCTGAACCCTTCCGGATTCTCAACTGCCGACAGACGGATGGAAGCCGGCTCACCCGCAGTCTCAATAGAAGCCCGGCTCACCTCGCGCCCCTCGGCATCGCGGCTTACGGCAGTGAGCGTGCCGGGGCGCCACTCCACATCGTCGAACGTGAAGAGCCAGTTATAGTCTCTCCTGCCGTGACCGAGCGACTCGCCGCCGAGCAGAAGCTCGACATCCTCTCCCGTCGAGACCACATAGACCGGCTTCACCGTTCCGGCGGGATAATTCCAATGACCGATGATATGCGACCTGTGCCCCTCGCCGTCTACCCAGGAGTCGGCCCACATCACCTGATGGGCGAAAAACGCATCTTTCGGTATGCGCATGGGGTCGGTGACACCCGAGCGGCGGTAGTTTTCGGCTCCGCGGTAGTGGGTATTGGTGTCGGAAAAGATTATTTTCGCGCCTCCGCTGCTCGAGCGCCGTCCGGCGCCGGGGCGCTCCAGCCAGTAATCATACCAGCGGCGCACCATCTCCACGGCGAAGAGATCCTGATTCTGATTATATTCGTAGGCGGGCGATCCCTTGTAGAGCGGGCCGTCGCCCTGCTTATGATACGGATAGGAGTATTCATCCCAGTATTTCCGGAGCGCTTCGTCGCGGCAATATTCCATCGACCACATCGGATGCTTGGCCGAGCGGTTGATATAGAGCATCTCGCCTCCATATTCGGCAATATCCACGTCGAGCATCTCCCGGCATCCGGCGGCTCTTCCGCCGTGCGGGTCGTATTTGTCGCGTATCTCGATCATCTCCTGCATGTGTTCGGGTGATACGGCTCGGTTTCCGGCCTCATAGAAGAGAATCGAGGGATTGTTGCGGTTATAGATCACGGCGTCGCGCATGAGCATGGTGCGATGTTCCCATTTTCGGCCGTCGCGGTCTTTCTCGGCGTCGCCCGCAGGCATGGCCTGTATAAGACCCACGCGGTCGCACGACTCCACATCCTGCTTCCACGGAGTCACGTGCATCCATCTCACGAGATTGCCGCCCGACTTCACGATCAGATCATTGCTGTAATCGCTCAGCCATGCCGGCACCGAAAGACCCGCAGCCGGCCATTCGTTTGAGGTGCGCTGGGCGTAGCCGTGCATCATTATGGGGCGGTCGTTGAGCTTGATGATGCCGTCTGCAAACTCCGTCTTCCTGAATCCGGTGCGTGTGGTCACGCTGTCGGCCACCTCTCCCCCGGAGCCTACGAGCTCCGTCACCACATCATACAGATAGCCATACCCCCAGCTCCAGAAATTGAGGCCGGACACCCTGCCCGATGCAGTCAGGATCTCAGTCTGTCCGGGCTTTATGGTGTGTTTTTTGCCGGTGAATGTCTTCAGTGTCTCGCCGGTCTCCACATCCCTGACTGTCACACGGCAGGCAAGCGTGGCGGGATGATCAGACTCATTGCGCACCTCGGTCTCGGCATTGATCGTGGCCTTGCGGCCCTTGATATCGAAAGCGGTCGCATAGATATACGGGCCTACGGTGCCTAAATTGCTGTAGAGCGGGAGTGTCTGATATACTTCGCCGGTGACGTGCAGCCATACGTTTTTGGGTATTCCGCCGTAGTTGGCGTTGAAGTTCCTGTCGCTCCACTGATAGGTCTCGCCGGTGGCGCGCTCATGATACCTCCAGTCGTTGTCTACCCTGACGGCGAGCACATTATCGCCCTCTTTCAGGAAAGGCGTGAGATCAAACCCGACGGCCATCACACCATTCTCATGCAGGCCGAGAGGGTGGCCGTTGAGGAAGAAATCGGCACCCTGACGCACTCCCTCAAACTCCACGAATACCTTCCTGTCCGTGATGTCGGGGAGCGTGAAATGCTTTCTCCACCAGGTGATGGTGTCGGAATGCCGGTCGATCGATTTGCGAAACGCCTCGTCTTCGTTGAAAGCGCGAGGCAGCGTTACTGTCTGCCAGCCTGCATCGGCAAAATCCGCATCAGAGGCGCCGGCCACGTCGCCAACATGCAGCTGCCAGCCGCCGTTGAAGTTATATTTATCGCGCCGGGCGGCACCGATCCCCGATGCCATCAGCAAGCACGTGCAGAGGATAAGCAATGTTCTTAATCTCAGTGTCATAATTGATTATAATTGGAAAGTGTGGAGCGCAGACGGTCGATGACCATAAGTTGCAGTTCGCGCGGGGCTATCACGGTGACGTCGGGCCCCATGGCCATGATCTCGCTCACAAGTTCATAGTTAAGTTTCAGACGATAGGAGAAAATGGAATAGAAATCGTGCACTTCCTCCTGCTGGCTGTGATGAAGGGGAAGCGCGCGCAGATATTTAGCGCGCGTGGCGTTGGTCTGGATCTGCACTGTGCGCACGATGCTCTTGGTAGTGGTGATGCCCACGATATCGCCAAAGACCTGGGCAGCCGTCAGATGACGCGGCATCTTGAACTTGAGGTCGGCTATCTCCATTTCCGTCACGCGGTCGAGCGCGTATGTGCGTATACCTCCCGATTCCTTTTCGCCATACATATACCAGCGCTGCTTGTAGAGTTTCAGGAAATAGGGGGCGAAGAGAATGCCCACCTCGGGGCGCGAGCGCGAGAAACCGGCGTATGTGAACACCACCATCCTGTTGGCGCGCATGGCTTCCGCCAGGGTGGGAAGGAACGTACGGGCCGACGGCACTTCCTCCATCTCTATGCGGTCAGACTCATGGCCGAGTTCCTGGATGGCGCTGCTGGCGGCCGAGCTGTATAGCTTCCAGTTGATGATGTTGCGCACCCGCTGCACGCCGCCTTTCTCTATGTAATAGTAGCCGCTGTCGGTGCATAATATCTCGATATTGAAAGTAGACTCTATGGCGCGGCGATAATTGTAGAATGTCCGGTCGGCGAGAGGGATGCCGTCGGAATATTGCGATTTCATCCATAGCTCGCGGATCTGTGCCTTCGAGATCTTGCCATACTGGAGGATCGTGTCGATGATCCAGATATATTTTGCCAAAAGATTTCTTGCCATAATGAGTCCTTACTCCGGCGTGCAGGGCAGCATACGCCGGTCTTCATGATGTAATGTATGGTTATTAATGCAAAATTAGCAAAAAATCCCGACAATCACCCCTTTGTAGCGAAAAAAACTTACCTCTCCCCCACGGAAATCCATTCCGGAAGTAGGGGCTGGAATGCACCGGGCAGAGGCGACTGATGGGAAGAAACGCGGCGTTTGTTGAATAAATTTGCAAAAACATGACCCTGACTTTAATTTTGCATCATGGCCCGGAGCCATTCAGTCATTAACTTTATTTATACGATGAATTTATGAACAGAATCTTATCGCTTGCAGCAGCCGCGATGCTCTGCCTCAGCGCTTCGGCGCAGCCCAGGGGAATGCAGCCGCGTTCCACATACGAGATGGTGGATGAGATGAGGAAAGAACTCAATCTCGATCACGACCAGTTTGAAAAGGTGTATTCAGCCTACGATAAATATAATAAGACGGTATTCGGCGACGTTGAGAAAAAGGGCGATCGCCCTACCCCTCCTCCCGGCGCACCACGGCCTGGCAACGGAGGCGGCCCTTACTTCAGGGGAGGTCGGCCCGATAGACATCCGGGGTTTGACCCGCAGCACGCCGGGCGTCCGGGCGGCGACCGCACGAATGCCGGAACCCAGGCACAGCCCGACCTCGCAAAGATGGAGAAGCAACGGGCCAAGGCAGAAGAGAAACTCTGCAAGTCGATGAAGAAAATTTTCAAGAAAGATCCTGAAGCCTATTCCCGCTGGCAGGCCATAAGGGAGCGCCAGCTCAGGGAGATGCCGCCAATGCCACCCGCGCCCGGCACGAAATGAAGACAAGATTTAACCATAACGCAACATCACAACACAATGAAACACATCAGATTTATATTGCCTCTGGCTGCAGTGATAGCTACAGCCTCATGCGGCAGCAACGACCCCGTATATCCCGACGGGCCTCCTGAATGGGGAGGAGGAGGAGCAGGTTCCGACGACGGGAACGCCCCTGACTTCGACACCGATATCCTTCCCTATCAGGGACAGACCGCCACGGATGCCGACGCGGATATCGTCGGGACGGATTCCGACATATTCTGGGAAGCCAATAAGTTTGAAAACGTCGTGACCGTGACATACGCGGGAGAAAGCGCCACCGTCGAGACGGACTGCACCGATGTGGTGGCTCACATTCACGGCGCTCATGTCACACTTGACATGGCCACCAACTCCGCATCGGGAGTGAGGATCAACCTCAGAGGCAGCAGCCCCGACGGATCGCTGAAGATATATGGCGAAAAGAAGACCCTTCTATGCCTTCAGGGAGTGGAACTGACCTCCCTCTCCGGCCCGGCCATCAACAACCAATGCAAGAAACGCCTCTTCGTGGCACTGGAGGCCGGCACGGTGAACTCACTGACTGACAATGCCTCGTATGCCGACGATCATTTCTACCTGAACGGCAATCAGCCCGATGATGAAGACCGCAAGGGGTGCCTCTTCAGCGAAGGCAACCTCATATTCAGCGGCTCGGGAAGCCTTCTGGTGGCCGGCAGGCAGAAGCATGCCATCGCCTCAGACGGATACATGTATGTGCGCCCGGGTGTCACCATCGCCGTGACGGAAGCGGCGAAAAACGCAATACACATCAAGGGCGACAAGACCGACGGCACGGGAATCACCATAGCCGGAGGCCTGATCTACACCCTTACGTCTTCCGATGCCGGAAAAGGGCTCAAGACAGACTGGAATGTGGAAATAAAGGGCGGCACTCTTGACCTCAACACCACCGGGGGCTCGGTATATGACGCCGATGAAAACGACACATCCTCGGCGGCAGGCATCAAGGCTGACGGCGACGTGACGGTCTCAGGCGGCGACGTGACGGTCAGGAGCACAGGCTCAGGTGGAAAGGGTATCAACGCCGACGGCAGTGTCCGCATAACGGGGGGAAAGACCATGGTCTCAACCACAGGAGGCAAATACGTCTACAACGCGGCACTCGACCTCGACGCCTCTCCGAAAGGTGTAAAGGCTGACGGCGACGTCATCATCGACGGAGGAGCGCTCGCCATCATGGTGACCGGAGTCAGCGACGGCTCTGAAGGACTCGAGAGCAAAGCCGACATGACGTTCAACGGAGGAGAAGTCTACGTCTACGCTTACGATGACGCCATCAATGCGGCGAAGTCAATCACGTTCAACGGCGGCCGGGTCTATGCCTACGCTGTCAATAACGACGGAATAGACTCAAACGGCACCATGACATTCAACGGGGGCCTCGTGATAGCCAACGGCTCGCAAGCCCCGGAAGAAGGCTTCGACTGCGACCGGTCGGAATATATGAAGGTGAACGGAGGCACCCTCATCGGCATCGGAGGCGCCGCGATAGCGCCCTCATCGGCCGGCAAGCAGAACACAGTGGTCTACAACGGCCTGCGACTGACCAAAGACAATTACCTGTCGATTCTCGACTCATCAGGAAAGCCCGTGGCCACCTATCGGCTGCCGCGCTCGCTCAGCGGGAGCCTCTTCTTCAGCTCACCGGAACTCAAAGCCTCCGAGACATACACCGTCAGCACCGGAGGCGCACTCGACGGCGCTTCCGACAGCTGGAACGGCTGGAGCGAAGGAGGCATCTGGAGCGGCGGCTCTGCAGCCGGCACCTTCACCATCAATGGCACCGTGACCACCATAGGCACATCGTCCGGCCCCGGGGGTGGCCCCGGGGGTGGCCCCGGAGGTGGCAATCCGCCGAATTGGGGCAGGCCTTAGACATACCCAAACGCAGAGACCGGACCGACGGAGCGCATTTCGCGCCTTCCGTCGGGCCGCCTGCTTTTAAATACGCCTTACGGAAGCAATAATCTTTAAAAAAACTTTAAAAAGTTGGAAATCTCAAATACTTTCATTTATTTTGCACTTCCAACCTTAAACCATCCATATTCATGAGCCTGAAACGGATTATTATTCCATTTGCACTCATCATCATGGCAGTCTCCACGGCATGGGGAGCCAACGCCAACATAGATGATTTCCGTCAGATACCGGGACGCTACAACCGCCTCATAACAAAAGTAATGAGGCACTCGTCGGGTATGATATGGCTCGGTACCCCCTCAGGCCTCATGCGCTTCGACGGCTACAGCGTGACACCGGCGCCCGTGCCCGACGCTGACTCGTCGCAGGTGGTGAGGGAATATATCATCGACATGTGCGAAGACGCAGGGGGAAGGATATGGCTCAACTCCCAGATCGGATTCGGAATCTATGACCCGGCCACCCACCACATGCGCGACGACATGGAGCAGGTCATGCTCGAGCTCGGCATTGCCGATCTGCCCACGGTAGTAAAGGCCGACGACCACTCAAATCTATGGATCGCCACCGAGAACGGATTCTATCGCCTCCGCCCCGGAGAGAAGAAAGCAGAGGCCGTCACAGGCCCTGGACTGCCGTCAGAGAAAGTGGCGGCAATAGCCTTTCAGGGCTCCACGCCGGTACTCGTAGACGAGACCGGGGCCCTGCGATGGATCGATCCGCTCGAACTGAAAGTCACGGCTCATGCCGAGCCGGGCCCCAATGCCAAACAATATGGAAAACAGGACTATCTGCTCACGGTCGATAATAAAAACAGATACTGGGTATATGGCACCTCGGTCGTAGACATCTACGACGGAAAGCGCGACCAGTGGATATCAGACCGCATAGCCCAGGCGGATTTCAAGGGAAACACACGCTCCATCTACCAGTCAAAAATCGGAAACCTCTGGATAGCCCACGACAATCACGGACTTGTCCGCATTGACGAAGACAGCTCGGGACGCTTCCATTTCAACACCATCGACCGTAAGGGCAGCTTCACCCACGACATCACCATCACCGACTTCCTCGAAGACCGCCCGGGAAGCGTATGGCTCGGAACATATAAGAAAGGACTCCTCATGCAGAACGAGTTCGTCCACAAGTTCTTCACCGAGCCTGTTCCCGACGTCAATTGCCTTCTCCCGGAAGGCAAGGATAAGGTATGGCTCGGCACCGACAACCGCGGCCTATGGCTATGGGATCTCGAGACCGGCACCACCCGCCAAGTGCCCGACCCGACCGAAGGCGAGATACCTACTGCCATCACGGCCCTCGCCCGCTCGCTCGACGGCACTCTCTACGTGGGAGCCTTCTACCGCGGTCTGCGCACCGTGCAGGGAGGTAAACTTGTGAGGACGCTTACCGACAGTCCGCTCGACCACGCCTATATATGGGCTCTCGATGCCGATGACGCAGGCAATATATGGGCAGGAACGCTCGGCGACGGAATTTTCCGTATAGACACGCGCACCGGCAAGGCCGTGAAAGTGCCGGAAGAAGGCAAGGCCCTGCAGTTTCCTTACATCCAGACGGTATTGGCGTCACGAGACGGCAAGGTATATTTCGGATCCACGCCCGGCGTGGCGTTTTATGATCCGGCCGACGGAATGCTCCACAACCTGAAGTCGGCCTATCCGGAATTCGATTCAGACAACTGGCGCGTCACCCAGATTCTCGAAGACTCGCGCGGGCTGCTGTGGGTGGCCACCACAAAGGGTCTGAAAGTAGTAGACCGCAAGAACGGACGGGCTACAGACGTGGCCTCGGACGACGGCACGCCGCTCTACGGCTCAGTGTTCGGCCTCACCGAAGACAACGAAGGCTCTCTCTGGGTGAGCGAAGAACGCGCCTTCAGCAACCTGAAGGTGAACTACGACAAGTCTACCGGCGACATCTCCTTCTCAATCAGGCATTATGACACACGCGACGGCCTCATGGACAGCGACTTCAACCAGCGATCATTTGCCAAGCTTCCATCTGGAGAGATTCTGGTGGGAGGCCTCGACGGAGTGAACCGATTCACTCCATCTGAAATAGCCTACAACACAAGCCGCCCCACTGTCATCTTCACCGACATATATATCGACGGCAATCTGATACATCCGGGCGAGAAAGTAGACGGACACACCGTGATACCGGGACGCATAGCCGACGGCATATCGGTGCCCCCCGGCTCACACCGGCTCACCATATCTTTCGCAAGCGACAACTACGCACTCCCTGAAAAGACCATCTATTCCTACCGGCTCGAGGGCTACACCGACGAATGGCGCACTCTGCCGGAAGGGCAGCACGAAGTGAGCTACACCAATCTCGCGGCAGGCAACTACCGCCTGCTCATCAGGGCCGTGAACAGCGACGGCTTCGAGAGCGAGATTCCCGCCATACTTCCCGTCACGGTGACGCCCCCCTTCTGGATTTCATTCTGGGCGATAGCCATCTACGTGATCATAGGCGTGGCACTGATATGGTTCATATTCCGCATCCTCTCGCTGCGCGAGAAAAAACGACTTCGCAAGAAAAGCGAGGAGGAAAACCGGCGCAAGCAAGAAGAACTCAACCAGATGAAGTTCCGCTTCTTCACCAATGTCTCTCACGATCTTCGCACTCCGCTCTCGCTGATAGTGTCTCCGCTCGATGAAATGCTCAAGGAAGAGCATGAGCCTCGCCAGCAGCGCCGCCTCGAGCTCATGAAGAACAATGCCACGAAACTGCTCACGCTCGTGAATCAGCTTCTCGACTTCCGCAAGGCGGAGATGTCAGAACTCCAGCTGAATCCGAAACAGGGCGATATAGTGGAATTCTCACGCAACATCTGCCAGGCTTTCGAAGCTATGGCCGACCGCAAGAATATACAGCTGTCATTCCACGCTGTGCCCGAATCGCTCAGGATGCCGTTTGACTATGACAAACTGGAGAAGATCTACATGAATCTGCTGGGCAACGCCTTCAAGTTCACCCCTGCGGGCGGAGAGGTGGAGGTGACCGTGGAGCACGCCTCGCCCGACGCGCCTACAGTAGTGATACGCGTGGCCGACACCGGCATCGGCATAGCCGACAAGGACAAGCCCCATATCTTCGACAGGTTCTTCCAGGCTGACGACAACGGCAAGGCCCACGAGAATATGGGCAGCGGTCTCGGATTGAGCCTCGTCAATGAGTATGTGCGCCTTCACAAAGGCTCCATCCGCGTGGAAGACAATAATCCGAAAGGGTGCGTATTCATATTTGAATTGCCCCTCAAGCAGGACATGGCGGCGTCAGGCAATGCGGATCCCTCCCTGGTGCCCAACAATTTCAAGATCACCACGGCGGCTGCGGCTGCGGCTGCCACAGGCTGGGACGGCACGGAGACCGACAAGAAGTCGAAAAATCCGAAAGTTCTCATCGTAGACGACAATCCCGACATGCGCGAGATGCTGAAATTCGAGCTCTCCGACGAATTCGACATCCGTACAGCGCCCGACGGCGACAGGGCCATATCCGACATCAAGCGCCATAAGCCCGACCTGGTGCTGACCGACCTCATGATGCCCGGCATCGACGGCATCGAACTATGCCGCCACCTGAGATCGAACCCCAAGACAGTGTCGATACCCCTCATCATCATCACCGCCAAGCACGACCTGGGAATGAAGATCGAAGGTCTGACACTCGGAGCCGACGACTACATCACGAAGCCCTTCAATATGGACGTGCTGCGCCTGCGCATGAAGAGATTCCTCGAGCTTGCCGCCAAAGGCGCCACCCGCACCCTCATCGACCCGGAACCCGCGGAAATCAAGATAACTCCGCTCGACGAGAAACTGATGGAGAAGGCGATGGACTACGTGTCGGAAAATATCGACAACTCCGACCTCACGGTGGAGCAGCTCAGCGACTATCTCGGAATGAGCCGCGTGCGCCTCTACAAGAAGATAAAGCAGCTCACCGGAAAGACCCCGATAGAGTTCATACGCATCATCCGCCTGAAGCGGGCGGCACAGATGTTGCGCGAGAGCCAGCTCAACGTCTCGGAAATCGCCTACCGCACCGGATTCAATGCGCCCAAACTCTTCTCGAAATACTTCAAGGAGGAATTCGGCATACTTCCATCCCTCTATCAGTCGCGCGAAGCGAAAGAGCCCAACGTGGAAGTCTGACCCTGTCACCTCCCGGAGGGAGCCTGCATAGCCTCCCGCCACGCTCCGAAACACACGGCTCCGGATATTACATCCGGGGCTATTTTTTTATCTCAGTGTGGCACCGCAGGAAAAAAATAACAAATTTCACCCTTACTATTAACATTCACCTCCCCTTATCGAGTAAAATTCTATCTAATTTTGCACCCACACACAACCCGACAACTGAAACTGACAAACCCATGAAATTCATCACAGCGCTTGCCCTTGCCGGCCTCACGCTTGCATCGTGCAGTTCCAACTCCTACAAGAAGGACTCCGACGGCATCACGGTCACCATCCCCGCGAAGTCTGACACCGACGTGCGGAAAGTGCGTCTGCAGGTATTCGGAGACAAAATCATCCGCGTATCCGCCACTCCCGATTCAAAATTCGCCGACGACGCATCTCTGGCAGTATTGCAGGAGAAGCGTGACGTGAAATTTGAAGTAGAGGAATCCGACTCAACAGTAGACGTGGTCACGAGCGCCATCCGTGCAAGCGTATCGCGGGCCACAGGCGATGTCAGGTTCTACGACAAGGAGGGCAAACTCATTCTCGCCGAGGCCGACGGAGGCCGCGAATTCTCTCCCATCGAAGTGGAGGGCACGAAGGGCTATACCGTAAGGCAGAGATTCGAGTCGCTTAGCGACGACGAAGGCATCTACGGCCTCGGTCAGCACCAGAGCGACGAATTCAACTACAAGGGCAAAAACGAGGAACTTTTCCAATACAACACAAAGGTTTCCGTACCTTTCGTGATCTCCACCGACAACTACGGCATACTCTGGGACAGCTATTCGCTCTGCCGCTGGGGTAATCCCGACAACTACAGCCAGCTCGGAGACGTATTCAAGCTCTACGACAAAGAGGGCAAGGAAGGAGCGCTGACAGGCACCTATACGCCGGCGAATGCCGATGAGCCCACACTCGTGCAGCGTGAGGACTCCATCTATTTCGAGCACCTTATCCGCGGCGATCTCGCCCACGTGGTGAATCTTCCGCAGGATTTCAACTTCCAGGGCTCGCACGTGACGTATGAGGGAGAGATAGAAGCCTCCGAAACAGGCGAATACCGCTTCATACTTTACTATTCAGGCTATCAGAAGGTCTTCATCGACGGCAAGGAAATAGTGCCCGAACGCTGGCGCACAGCATGGAACCCGAACAGCTTCAAGTTCTCGGCAATGCTTGAAGGCGGCAAAAAGACCCCGATAAAGATTGAATGGGAGCCCAACGGCGGAGTGGCCTACTGCGGTCTCCGCGTCTACTCGCCGCGCGATCCGGAAGAGCAGATGCAGATGAGCTGGTGGGGCGAGATGCAAGACGGCATCGACTATTACTTCGTGTATGGCGACAACATGGATGAGGTGATCTCGGGCTACCGCACGCTCACCGGCAAGGCCCCGATCATGCCGAAATGGGCCATGGGCTACTGGCAGAGCCGCGAGAAATACAACACTCAGGAAGAAGTGCTCTCCACCATGGCTGAATTCCGCCGCCGCGGTATTCCTATCGACAATATCGTGATCGACTGGCTCCACTGGAAACAGGACTCATGGGGCTCGCACGAGTTCGACCCCGCGCGCTTCCCCGACCCGAAAGCCATGGTAGACAGCGTACACGACATGCACGGACACGTGATGATATCGGTATGGCCCAAATTCTATGTGACCACTGACCACTATAAGGAATTTGACAAGAACGGATGGATGTATAAGCTCCCCGTGCAAGACAGCATACGCGACTGGGTGGGCCCGGGCTATCTCGGCTCATTCTACGATGCCTACGACCCGGAGGCCCGGAAACTCTTCTGGAGCCAGATGAACGACCACTATATGCCTCTCGGCATCGACGCATGGTGGATGGACGCATCAGAGCCCAACATCCGCGACTGCACCGACATCCAGTATAGAAAAGACCTCATAACGCCTACGGCGCTCGGGCCCTCTACAAAATACTTCAACGCTTACGCTCTTATGAACGCGGAGGCCATCTACGACGGCCAGCGCGGTGTGGATCCCGACAAGCGCGTGTTCCTGCTCACTCGCTCGGGCTTCGCCGGACAGCAGCGTTATTCCACGGCGACATGGAGCGGTGATATCGCCACACGCTGGGAAGACATGAAGGCACAGATCTCAGCCGGTCTTAACTTCGCCGCAAGCGGCATTCCCTGGTGGACTATGGACATAGGCGGATTCTGCGTGGAAGACCGCTATGTGAACGCACAGAAGGAATTCTACGAGAAAGGCATCGAAAACGCCGACCTCAAGGAATGGCGCGAGCTCAACACACGTTGGTATCAGTTCGGAGCCTTCGCACCTCTCTTCCGCGCCCACGGACAGTGGCCCTACCGCGAGATCTTCAATATCGCGCCCGAAGGGCATCCGGCCTACAACTCGGTGGTGTATTACACCAACCTGCGCTACGATCTCATGCCCTATATCTACTCGATGGCCGGCATGACCCACTTCGACGACTACACCGTGATGCGTCCGCTGGTGATGGATTTCCCGGCAGACAAGGCCGTGCGCAATATCGGCGACGAATATATGTTCGGCCCGGCGCTGCTCGTGGCTCCGGTGTATGAATACGGAGCGCGCACACGCAAGGTTTACTTCCCCAAGGGTGCCGAGTGGTATGATTTCTATACCGGAAGAAAAGTTTCTGCCGGAGGAGAGACACTGACTGTCGATGCTCCCTACGACCGCATCCCCCTCTTTGTCAAGGCGGGCGCCATCATACCTTTCGGGCCGCAGATACAGTGGACAGACGAGAAGCCGGCCGACGAGATTACGCTCTACGTGTATGAGGGAGCTGACGGTAAGTTCACGCTCTACGAAGACGAGAACACCAACTACAACTATGAGAAAGGTGCCTTCGTGAAGATTCCCGTGTCATACGACAACGCCACATCCACGCTGACCATCGGCGACCAGCAGGGTTCATTCCCCGGCTCTCTCCGGAAGCGCACTTTCAATGTGGTGAAGGTCTCCCCCACATCGCCGGCAGGCTTCTCGCGCGACGCCAAGGGGCAGAGCGTGACCTATACAGGCAAGGAGACACGCATCAGACTCTGACTCCCATCCGGGAGCACCATACCATTACCACAATATCGTGCGGCGCGATGATGCCGCACGGATGAACTGACCGAATATGCATTTCAGACTACACATCATAAGTATTATTTCAGGATTGATGATTCTCCTGCCCTATGCCTCATGCGCATGGGCAGGGGATTTTTCGCGTATAAGAAATTTCGACAAAGGCTGGAAGTTCTCGCTCGGGTCGCCCGACGCGGAGTCACGGACAGTGGATCTGCCCCATGACTGGGCCATCGAGGGCGACTTCTCGAAAGACAATCCTTCAGGCACCGGAGGGGGTGCGCTCCCGGGAGGCACGGGATGGTATAGCAAGACATTCACACTTCCGGCTTCGGATGCCGGGAAGCAAGTGTATATAGATTTCGACGGAGCCTATATGAACTCCACCGTCAGCATCAACGGGCACGTGCTCGGCACCCGCCCCTACGGATACGCCTCATTCAGCTATGACCTCACTCCGTGGCTCCGTAAGGGCGAGAATCTGATCGAGGTGAAGGTGGACAACGCGGAGCAGCCCAACTCCCGGTGGTATAGCGGCTGCGGCATCTACCGCCATGTCAGGCTGCGGGTGGTGGATCCGGTCCACATCGCGCAGTGGGGTGTCTTCGTGCGGCAGGATTCAGTCTCGGCCGCCAGGGCCGCGCTCACGATCGAGACCAAAGTGGAAAAC
>CAMWXO010000014.1 GCA_947178245.1 uncultured Porphyromonadaceae bacterium | reverse complement strand
TTCATCACCGACACCAACCGCGAACAACTTGACGAGACTATCGACTCCATCTCAGGCGACTCGAGCCTGTTCATGGTGGAGGATGGAAAATTCACGCCGCTCGCGGCCAAATCCCCCCGGGGCTGACACCAACGCAATGGAACGCAAAGACTTCACCACAATAGCCGACGTGCTGCGCGAATGCCTCGAGAGCAGCGCCATGCAGGAACGCCTTGAAGAAGTGCGGGCCTGCGATGCCTTCGCGGCTGTGGTAGGCCGGGGGATATCGTCGCTCTGCTCGAAGCCCACGATGAAGCGGGGCGTGATGAGCGTAGGAGTGAACAACGCGTCGCTGAGGTCGGAACTGCACATGCGCCGATCATCCATCGCCGCCGCCATCAATGAAATATCAGGCAAAGAGACAGTAAAAGACATTATCTTCAAATCTTAGACAAACAAACCTCATAGCTGACAATAATGACCCAGGAAGACATCAACCCGGAGGCATTCCGCCATACCACACCGGTGCAGCTCCGGTTTAACGACATAGACATGCTCGGCCACGTGAACAACAACGCGCAGTTCGCGCTCTTCGACGTGGGCAAGACCCAATTCTACAATACCCTCGCCACCAAGGTGGCCCCCGACGACTGGAGCCGTGTCGAGGCGGTGATCGTCAATATCAACTGCACTTTCATGCGCCAGATCAAATTCACCTATCCCATGGAGGTGCGCACCCGCGTGAAGCACATCGGCGAGAAAAGTTTCATACTCGAGCAGATACTGCGCAACACCGAGACGGGCGAGATCTGCACCTCGTGCGAATCGGTGATGGTGGCCATCGACTTCGAGACGAGAGAATCGAAGCCCCTCGACCCCACGCTTGTAGATGCCCTCGCGGTGTGGTCGTGATTCATACTTTTCGCGTCTGATTTGTTATATACTTTATAGAATCAACCTCTAATCTCCCTAAATATGAACCAAGTTGATGTCAATATCCGTGTGGACTCGTTTCCCAAGGATTCCGCCGAAGCGGAAGTGCTCGCCAATGTAGTGGCCGAGCGGCTGCAGATAGGGCGGCTGATAAAAACAGACAAATACATAGAGGCTCTCGAGCGCACCATCTCGGCGCTTCAGCAGCTGAAGGATTTCCCCGATCACGACAATGAAGAGTTCCGTGCGCTGATAGTGGCGCTGGTATTCGATCTCGTGGAGATACATTTCACGCTGAAAGATTACAAGCGCAGCGAGAAGGAACTCGAGGCACTGTTCAAGATTCTCGATCCGCTCCTCTCGCGCAATCCCGAGCGCTTCGGGCGGCTCCACATCCTGGCGCTCGAACTCTCCACACGCATCCTGCGCTCGAAGAAGAAGACCATCGACATGCTGGCCCGCCAGCAGCTGCATGCCGACGCCCTCTCTGAGAAAGTGAACGCCGGCATCCTCAGCGCTACGGAGCGCCTTGTAGACTCGCTCTGCAACGTAGGGCGCCTGCTCGCCTCATCGGGCGACTACCGCGAGGCAATGAAGTTCTACTCCGAGGCAATCCGCATCTCAAAGAAGCGCGCCGGAAGAGTGAACAAGAAGGAAATAAGGCTCACGGTGGAGATGGCCGAGATCATGATCCGCGTCAAATCGATGCGTCCGCGCGCCGAGAGGCTGCTCGACGCCGTGCTCCCCCACGCCATCTCGCTCGGCGAGACGGAACTGCAGCACGACATCGAGACGCTGAAGGCCATGATCAAGCTTCAGGAAAGCATGAAAGTGTCGTGGCTGAGCGCTTTCCGACGCAAATAAAACCCAGAAAGGAGCAAAATCATGTCAACAATATTGAACACAGAAGGAAATCTGCTTGATATCCCCGAGATACGCGACAAGGAGCACTTCCGCGTGGCAGTGGTCACCGCCGACTGGAACCGTCAGGTAAACGACAGGCTTCTTGCCGGAGCAGTAGACGTATTCAAGCGCGCCGGCATCCCCGACGAGCGCGTGGAGCTCTACAGCGTGCCGGGAGCCGTGGAACTCGTCTACGCCGCGGCCCGCATCATCAAGAGTCCGAAGAAATACAACGCCGTGGTGGTGATCGGCACGGTGATACGGGGCGATACCCCACACTTCGACTATGTATGCTCGCAGGCTGCCGACGGAGTATGCCGCCTCAACTGCGAGGGGGAAGTGCCGGTGATCTTCGGAGTGCTTACCGTCAATCATCTGCAGCAGGCGCTCGACCGCGCTGGCGGTCCGCTCGGCAACAAGGGAGCGGAAGCAGCGGTGGCAGCCCTGACGATGGGCACATTCCTGCGGATGTAGCCTTTCAAGTGCAATAAGTTTCATAATAATACCCATCATCAATGAAATACCTTCATCTCACCATTCTGTCGGTGCTCATGCTCGTGGTGGCGTCATGCTCGAAGAGCAGCAACGATGACGCAGCCTCACTGCTGAAGACAGTGCCGGCCGACGCATCGAGCGTGGCCGTGGTAAATATCCCCCACACAGTGGAAGCGCTCGGAGGCAAGATCGACGGCAACAAGATCTCGCCTTCAAAAGACATGATGAAAATCATCGACGGCAGCGCGAGCCTCACACCCGAACGCAAGGCACTCCTCAAAGCCATCTGCGACGGCGAGTCGGGAATCTCGCCCACGGCGCTCGTGTATTACTCAGCCGCACGCTCCTACATATCCGGCATGCTTGACGACCCCGACAAATTCATCGCCTTCATTCAGAAGCACTCCTCGCCCGAGGGAGAAGCCCCCCTGACAGTGAGGCAGGAGAACGGAGCCCGCATAGTGGGACTCAACGTAGTGATAGGCAATCAGTTCTGGATATGCACAGAGGGGCAGCCCGACGTGGAGCAGCTGAAATACACACAGCAGCTCAACGACCGGCAGTCGTTTGCCGGATCGGAGGCGGCCGCCAAGCTCCTCGACCCCGACAAGGTGATCAATTTCGTGGTGGACTATAACCGGACGATGATGAAGATGCCGGAACTCTCGTATGTCAGGATGGGTATGGCCCTGGCCTTTGAGGATATCGCCTATCTGTCGGGCAGTGCCGACTTCAGGAAAGGTACACTCGTAGCACAGGCATCGGTGCTCAATTCAGAGATGACGGAGGCCGACCTTCAGATTCCCGTGAAGAAACTTGATGCGGCCGACATCAGGCAACTCAAAGGAGCTGCCGATATCTTCTTCGCCATCGGCCTATCGCCGAAACTCACCAAGAGCATAGCTGAGTCGCTCAAGGATATCCCCATCGCCAAGATGATAGCCCCCGCCCTCTCCGAGATAGACGGCACTGTGGCTGTGCGCCTCGATTCCTCGCTCGCCGACGCGGAGGCATATATCCAGACCACAGGAAAGAATTTCTCCGACATGTCATATATAGCGGAGACAATGCTCGGCATGTCGGTGAAGCGCGACGGCGACAAGGTGATAATGACGAAGGGCAACCCGGACTTCACGGGCACCGTCACCCCCGAGGAGGCTGCCGACAAGCTGAAGGGCGCCTGGCTGGGCTTCATGTCGTATTCCGTTCTCCACCGCGACCTGACCACGATGATCCGCCTCACTCCCCACAAGAAAAGCTTAATGGTGGAGGCTGAGATCACCGGCGGAGTGGAGCCGATGCTCAAGATATTACTGTGACAATGAAGCATACGGAAGAAATTAAGCTTACAGGTCTCCTCCCGAGCGTATTCGCCAGGGAGGAGATGCCGTCTTCGCAGGTGTGGCGCTCCGAAGTGACCTTCAGGCGTGGCGGCCGCTATCTGGTGGAGTCGGCCAGCGGCGGGGGCAAATCGAGCCTTGCGTCATTCATCATGGGCGCGAGACGCGACTATGAGGGAAAGATATTATTCGACGGGGTCGACACGGCGGCATTCTCCATAGCTGACTGGCAGCGCCTGCGCCGCGACACACTGGCCTATCTGCCTCAGGATCTTGCCCTCTTCCCGGATCTATCAGCCATCGACAACATCCGCCTGAAGGCCGAGATCTCGGGCGAGGCCGACATGGAGCGCGCCCTTCACTGGATGGAGAGGCTGGGAATTGACGGGCGACGCGATTTCCCGGCGGGCAAGCTCTCGGTGGGGCAGCAGCAGCGAGTGGCACTGATCCGCACCCTCTGCCAGCCCTTCGACTTCATACTGCTCGACGAGCCGGTGAGCCATCTCGATGAGGCCAACAACCGCATCGCGGCGGCCATCGTGGAGGAGGAGGCGCGGCGTCAGGGCGCGGCGGTGATCGTGTTCTCCGTAGGCAATCCTCTCCTGATTGAAAATCCCGAAAAACTTAATCTCTGATGAGTCTCATAGCAAAACTCCTCAAAAGAAACACTTCCGCAGCAAGGATAGCCGGCTTCGCGCTCTCCAATTTCCTCGGCATCCTTATCGTGTCGGTAGCGGTGATGGTATATACCGACACACGCGACATCTGGAGCGATGACGACAGCTTCATGCACACCGACTACATGGTGCTCAACAAGCGCGTGACCTCGGCCAACACTCTCGGCGTGGGCTCTTCGTCGGAGTTCTCCGCCGCCGAGAAAGCCGACCTTGAGGCGCAGCCGTGGGTGAGACGCGTGGGCGAGTTCACCTCCTCCCCTTTCCGCGTCTACGCATCCATCTCATCGGGTGGTCGCGGCATGGAGACGGCGCTCTTCTTCGAGTCAGTGCCCGACGGATTCGTGGATGTGGCGGCTGCCGACTGGAAGTTTGATCCTGCTTCGGGCATTGTCCCGGTGATCATCCCCAAGGAATATCTGACCCTCTACAATTTCGGCTTCGCGGGCTCGGCAGGGCTTCCGCAGCTGTCTGAATCGCTCATCAGCGGCATTCCGCTCTCGCTCTACATGCGCAGCGAAGACGGCACCCGCTCGCTGAAGATGGAGGGGCGGATAGCCGGCTTCAGCAAGCGGCTCAATACGGTGCTCGTGCCGCAGGCGTTCATGGATTATGCTTCTGAAAGACTGGCGCCGGGAGAGAAAGCCGGGGCCTCGCGCCTGATAGTGGACGTGTCATCGCCGGGCGACGTGGCCATAGCCGACTATCTGAAGGAGAAATCGCTCGAGACGGCCGGCGACAAATCCGGCTCATCAGCCGCCTTCCTGCTCCGCGTGGCAATGGGGATAGTCATGGCTATCGGCATTGTCATCACGCTTCTGTCGGTGTTCGTGCTCATGCTCTCGATATCGCTGCTCCTTGAGAAAAACCGTGTTGTGATCCATCGCCTGCTAATGCTCGGAGCTCCGCTCGCAAGGGTGAGGGCTCCCTACGCAGTCATGATCGCCACGGCATGCTGCTTCTCCTGGGCGGGAGTGATCATTTCGCTCTTTTTGCTGAGGTCGCAATATGCCGGGGCTCTCGAAGCCCTCGGGGCAGCCACAGGAGGACTGATCTGGGGCTTGGCCACCGCCACTCTCCTCACGATGGCGGTGCTGGCAGTGAATATGCTGGCCGTACGCCGGAAAGTGAAAGGCGCGTGGCGCCTGCGGATGCAATGACACCCGACAGCCCCGGGCGCCCGCGGAGCCGCCGCATGCTCTATGCCGCCGCCATCGCGGTGATAGCGATAGCCGCCGGAGTGGTCTATTATTTCTTCGACCCGTCGGAATCAGGGTGGATGCCCCGTTGCATCTGGAAGACACTCACGGGCTGGGATTGCCCCGGATGCGGCTCGCAACGCATGGCTCATGCGCTGCTCCACGGAGATTTCGCCGCCGCGTGGCACGCCAACGCCTTCGCGCTGTGTATGCTGCCGCTCGTGATCTTCTATGTTTATCTCGAACTGGCTCATCCGCGGCATCCCCGGCTCTATGCCGGGCTGCATCATCCGCTGGCCATAGCCCTGCTTGTGGCGGCGGTGACGCTATGGACAATCTTGCGCAACTTCTAATGCGTAATATTTGCACGAAAGCATTTTTTTTGCTTATTTTGCATCAGAAACGAGAACAGAATGGAAAAATATATTGTCAGCGCGCGCAAATACAGGCCGGCGACGTTCAAGACGGTGGTGGGGCAGAAAGCCCTGACCTCTACCCTCAAGAACGCCATAGCCTCCGACCGTATCGCGCATGCCTATCTCTTTTGCGGGCCGCGTGGCGTAGGGAAGACCTCGTGTGCGCGTATATTCGCAAAGACCATCAATTGCCTGAATCCGACACCCGACGGCGAGGCCTGCTGCGAATGTGAGAACTGCAAGGCCATCGAGCGCGGCACCTCGATGAATGTGGTGGAGCTCGACGCCGCCTCCAACAATGGCGTAGATCACATCCGCGAGCTCAACGATCAGGTGCAGACCCCTCCGCACAGCGGGAAATACAGGGTATTCATCATCGATGAGGTGCACATGCTCTCATCGTCGGCCTTCAACGCTTTTCTGAAGACCCTGGAGGAGCCGCCGAGCTACGTCATCTTCATCCTCGCCACGACCGAGAAGCACAAGGTGCTCCCCACAATTCTGAGCCGATGCCAGACCTACGACTTCCGCCGCATCACGATCGAGGACATGGTGGAGCAGATGCAGCGTATCGGAGAGGAAGAAGGAATCAAGACCGACCGGCGCGGGCTCGAGGTGATAGCGCGCAAGGCCGACGGCGCCATGCGCGACGCGCTATCCATCTTCGACCAGGTGGCCGCGTCGTCGAGAGGCAACATCACCTACGAGAGCGCCATCGAGAACCTGAACGTGCTCGACTACGAGTATTATTTCCGTCTTATCGACGCCTTCAGGGAAGGCGACATCCAGCAGGCCCTCCTGATCTACCGCGACGTAAGGATAAAGGGCTTCGACTCACTCTTCTTCCTCAACGGCCTTGCCGACCACGTGAGAAACCTGATGGTGGCCGCCGATCCGCGTACCGCCGACCTGATAGAGACCTCGAAAGACGTGGCCGAGCGCTATACACGCCAGGCAAAGACGCTGCCACTGCAATGGTATTACGCCGGGATGAAGATACTCAACGACGGCGACGTGCAATACCGCACGGCATCCAACAAGCAGTTTCTGACCGAGCTGGTGCTGATACGTCTCTGCCAGCTCATGAAACCTGCCACGCCCCCTTTTGACTTGGTGGACTGCGAGATACCTCTCGGCGACATTCTCCCCAAGGCTACTCCCGCCGCAAAGCGGGAAGCGACCTTGCCGCAGTCCACAGAAGAGGGAACAAGGAATGTCGCCACGGCGCGGCCGCAGGCGCCGGCCGACACGGAGCCCCGGCCACTCAACGTTGACGGTGGCCGCAGGGTGGTGCGCAGGAAATCGGGAAGCAGCTTCCGCCTGACCGATTCAGCCGTAGACGACCGCATGGCCCAATATGAGGCCCGGCGTCAGCAACTGCGCGAACCGGTCACGATAGAGCGCTTCATGGAGGCATGGGCCGCATTCCAGTATGCCCATCCCGACCAGCATATACTCTGCAGCGCCATGCGCGGCTGCACTCCTACGCAGACGGGGCCGGAGGAATTCCTCGCCCTGCTCGCACACCCCGCGGAGTATCAGGCGTTTGAACTCGCCATGACTCCCCTGATGGAGTTCCTGAGGAAAGAACTGCGCAACGATTTCCTCGTCCTCAAGACAGCCATCGACCCCGACAAGGCGGCCGTGAAGCAACTTCCGCCGCAGGAGTTCCTGAAGCAGTCGATAGAACTGAATCCTGACCTCGGAACGCTGCTCGACGCCATCGACGGCGAACTCGCATAACGACAGAAAAAACAATACTACTATGATACAGATATCAGACAGAATCAAGGCTATGGCCCAGTCAGCCACTATGGCGATGACACAGAAAAGTGCAGAACTACGCGCTCAGGGCGTGGACGTGATCACCATGAGCGTGGGAGAGCCGGACTTCAATACCCCCGACTTCGTGAAGGAGGCTGCAAAGAAAGCCATCGACGAGAACTATTCAAAATACAGCCCGGCTCCCGGCTACCTTTCCACACGAGAGGCAATATGCCGGAAACTGGAGAAGGAGAACGGCCTCAGCTACACTCCGGCGCAGATCGTGGTGGGCAACGGAGCCAAGCAGGAGATCTGCAACGCAGTGCTCTCGCTCGTCAATCCGGGCGACGAGGTGATAATCCCGATGCCGGCATGGGTGAGCTACGTGGAGATGGTGCGTCTTGCCGAAGGCAAGGTTGTGGAGGTATGGGCCGGAGTGGACCAGAACTTCAAGATCACACCCGAACAACTGGAAAAGGCCATAACGCCCCGAAGCCGTATGATCATCCTCAACAATCCCTCGAACCCCACCGGAAGTGTCTACTCAAAAGAGGAACTCGAGGGCCTGGCTGCAGTGCTGGCGAAGCATCCCGAGATAGTGATAGTGGCCGATGACATCTACGAGCATATCAACTTCGTGGAGGGCGGACGCGTTCACAGCATCGCCGAGTGCAAGGAGGTGTTCCCGCAGACCGTAGTCATCAACGGCGTGTCGAAGGCATACGCGATGACCGGATGGCGTATCGGCTACCTCGCTGCTCCGCTCGAGGTGGCGAAAGCCGTATCGAAACTTCAGGGCCAATACACCTCAGGCCCCTCTTCCATAGCGCAGAAAGCAGCCGAAGCCGCCCTCGACGGGCCGCAGGAGTTCCGCTACAGCATGCGCGAGGCCTTCGAGCGCAGGCGCGACCTGATAGTCGAGCTCGCCAAGGAAATACCGGGATGGATAGTGAATCGCCCCGAGGGCGCCTTCTATCTCTTCCCCGAGGTGAGCGCTTATATCGGCAGCGTGACGCCGGCCGGCAAGAAGATCGAGAACAGCGGAGACTACACCATGTATCTGCTCGAGGAGGCTCACGTGGCATGCGTGGACGGAGCGGCATTCGGAGCCCCCGGCTATATGCGCCTTTCCTACGCCACGGCCGACGACGTGATACGCGAAGCCATGCGCCGCATACGCGAGGCTACCGCAAAACTTGTGAAATAAGAATATCCGGAATATGGCAAACGTCAAGGTTGGAGATACGGTTAGGTTCCTCAATGCCGTAGGAGGCGGCGTAGTGACAAGGATTGAAGGCAAGGTGGCATACGTGGAAGACGACGGATTCGAGACGCCCGTGCTGGCCAACGAGATAGTGGTGGTGCTCCCAGCGGGCCATGAGCAGCCCAAGGGAGGCCCCCGCCTGTATTTCGATCAGAAGGCTTTCGACGCAGGGAAAAACCGCAGCGCGGAGCCCATGAAATCGACTAAGGAGGTGCCTGCTCCCGGCATTTCCAAGACAGCGCCGGCCGCAGCGAAACCGGAGGAGACCAACTACGGAAACCGTCTCAACATAGCCCTTGCGTTCGAGCCGAGCGCCATCAAGACACTCGACAGATCGGACTTCACGGCAGTGCTCGTCAACGATTCGAACTATTATCTGCTCTTCAGTTTCCTGAGGCGGGCTTCCGACGACCGGGGCTGGCATACGGTATATGCCGGAGAAGTTGCGCCCAACGAGCTTATAGATGTGGCCACGCTGCATCACGGCGAACTGAACGACTACGACAAGGTGGCACTGCAGTATATAGCGTTCAAGAAAGAGAAGGAGTTTGAGATGAAGTCGCCGGCCTTCGTTAGCCGCAGGCTTGACCTCACTAAATTCTTCAAGTTGCATAATTTCAGGCCGGGTATCTATTTCGACACGCCGGTGATGGAGATATCGCTCGTTAAGGATGATACGGCCCAGGCCGACACTTCAACCCTGATGGCTGACTATGCAGCCAAAGACACGCAGCCTAAGAAAAGTGGCAAACAGGCACGCGGGAAGGAGATGAATCCTTACAAGCTTCTCCCACTCATCGAGATAGACCTCCATATCAATGAGCTGGTAGACACCACGGCCGGGATGGAGCCGAAAGACATGCTGACGCTGCAGCTCGACACGGTGAGGAAGACGATGGCGGAGCACTCACGCCGCAAGGGGCAGAAGATAGTATTCATTCACGGCAAGGGCGATGGCGTGCTTCGCAAGGCGGTGCGCGATCTGCTGAAGAAGGAATACCCTAAGGTTGACATGCAGGACGCGTCGTTCCGTGAATATGGTTTCGGCGCGACGTTGGTCACAGTATAATTGAGAATTGAGAATTTAGAATGGAGAATTGGGAATGGAGAATTGGGAATGGAGCGAAGCTAATTGGGATAGGCGAACTAAAGTTCGCCCCTGTAACAAATAATCGCTGACAACGGAAACGCGTGGATGCCTGGGATGCATCCACGCGTATTTTTTACCGGCTATTTTATTAGATATACTTGTGTCAGGGGTTGATGTCGCGGACGCAGCGGATGACATACTTTCGATCCCAGCCGAAGTTGTTCGCCGCAAGTTGAGATGTGTGGTCTGCAAAGGATACCAACAGCAATTTATCTGTCAGGTCAGTTGAACCTTCACCTGTCTTGTAATTGAAATAATTAGCTGTGCAAGAAAGCCACATTTTCGACAGTTTTTCATTTTCACTATCGACTTTCAATATACCACCGGCCTCAAGAAGCATTGTCAGTTCGATCTGGTTTGGCACTCTCCATCCGTCACCGGGGAAATCAGGTTGATTTGCACAGGGATTTTGGTTTATACGATCCATAAATGTGCTGTTGACCTTATCGAACTCGCCGTTGAAGTCATTTGCCATGGATATATCGTGAGGCGCGTATTCAAACGCTTTGTAAACTTTGTTGTAAGATGAAGTTATGATATGCACCGGCATATAGTTCGGGTTATCCGTACCGTTACCCGTAAACAGCTGCGTCCTTATGGCTGCAAGGTTAAAGTAGTTCATCGTCAGTTTCCCGGCGGCATGAACAAAAGGTTTCGTGACTTTATCTGTCTCCACTACAGTTTTCAGGTTGGAACCGAGGTTTCGTACACAACGTATCTGCCAGGGAAATACCACGCTCCTTTGGCCTGCCCACTGATAAAGATGTGCATATCGGGACAATGATGTTCCTTCAACAGCCCAAAGGACATTATTGCTGCCATCCGGTGCCACATTACTTGCAACATACATATACCGTGAATAATAGGTATTGTTAATCTCCCCTGATGTATCTGAAAAACCATCCTTATTCCAGTTTACATAGGGGAGTTTACTGATGTCAAGATAGTCCATAAGCGGCTGAGTCAAGGCGCTGGCTCCAAGCGAAATGTCGACATAGTTGTTTATAGCCGGCACATACCATCGCAATTCTTCCGGATCGATGAGACCATTGCCGTTGTTGTCTCTGTTCCTGCCCACGCAGGTGGTAAGATATCCAATATTGTAATCTGACGATGGCTGCGGATCAGTGAAAGCCACCACATTGTCATTATTATCTCTTTTAAGTTTTCTAAGAGGTTTGATTCCACCCGGTATCTTCGGGCCTCCCTGCAGACGATTTTCCGCCACTGCGGGAAACGCCAACGGCTCCTTGAGCGAAATGAATTTGTCCCATCTCGGTCTGCCAGCTTCTGAACCATTGATCGATGGATTGTTAATAGGAGTATTATTGTCTGTGAAGTCAAGGTATTTGGCAATGTTCCATCTGCCATTTGTCGTACTGTTGCCACCCCAGTAAGATTGTCTCATATTCAAGCCAAGTGTCTCATTGACTCGTTCCACAGCGATTGCGCTTTTATCAGGAGTGACGTTAATCTGGGAGTAATAGGTCATGAGGGATTGCTGCTCGACGGCGTATTTGGAGCGGGCATAGACGCTGTTGCCGTCGGGCGACTCTCGATAGGAGACCTTTATGTAGAAACGACGCGGATTCTGGTTTACATAGTGCATCCAGTTCGGGCGTCCATCGGGGGCCAGCCCTGTCTCAAGACCATAGCCCTCTTCGCCATAGATCGGCTCGTAGGTGTACTCATTGACGAATACGGTATAGTAGCTGCTTTCAGATATACAGCCTTCCGGCATGGTAAGCTTATTGTTTCCGGCCTCATCCTTTACGTTATACATGTCGGTCAGCAGAAAAGTCTTGCCATCGGAGTTCGGTCCGAATCGCGGCTTGTATTCAGCGAGGACGTTCTCACCGTCAGTGGGCCTTAGTTCTATCCAGTTGTAATATTTTGAGTCGATCGGATGTTTCTTTTCAGCGTCGGCGTATATAACTATTTTATTGCCAATTACATCGCGCGGGTTATTCTCGCTGAGGGTGATCTGCTCTCCATTATCGTAAGTGGTGATTATGAATCCGAAATTTTCTTTCAGTTCCTCCTCCTTCAGCTGTATATTGAATACGGCATAATGTGCGTCAAGATTTATGGGATTGGCATCAAGATCCACCACGAGCCCCTCCTCATTATGAAACTCCTCTGTGTCTGCCACCGCATCCACCCGAATGTCGTCTACTCCATTCACAGTGACGTTGTAGGTATAGTCTACGTTGCGGAAACATTTGAAGTCTTTTGCTTTCGCTTCGGGGCCGTCGCCCAAAATATTTCCGAGATGTATGAAATATGTGGCATGTCCGCTTCGCTCCACTTCAGTACCGCCGGCAACGATTTTGCCGTCGGCATCCACTGTGATTTTATTTTTAAAGTTTACATCGCAATCCACAATGACATACGAGGCTTCATTGTTGCGAGTCCAGGTGTCGCCGGTAAGGGAAGTGAAGAGGGTGACACCATCTTTTTCGGTCTTCTTGCCACGGTCGGGGTATGAAGTGCATGTGCCCTCATGCTTGTTTTCAGCCTGCCAGAAGTCGAAAGACTGAATTTCCTTGCCGCCGGAAGTGGAATGCCTGATGAATTGCGAACCGAACTGCGGCACATCGGCATAAAAATTCGCGGCGTCAGCTGCCGAAGCGGCTTTGTCGCCGAAGTTCACTTCGGCCGTGATCTCATCAGAGCGCTCATAGAGCCACGAGTATTTCGGCACGTTCATCACCCGATATGAATTGACCTCCAGTTCCATATTCGGATCTCCGGAAGTGAAGTTGAACATGATGTGCGACACGAGCCTCCGTAGATGGATTCCGCCTTTAAATTCAACCTTATCGGCGGAAGCCGGAATGAAATAGGGCTGAAAATCCGCCTTCTGCCATTCATTGTAGGCGACATGCTCGGCATATTGCCCTTCAGTGATCGCGTCGGAATAGCATCCCGCCATAGCGAGGGAATTAGTCTGCGGGGCGTTGACATTATCCTGATTGGATGGAGCAAGCACGGCTATCTTCAGGAAGTCATCCCACGTATCGGCGGCATCGAGCAGATCGCCGAGAGGTTGAGGATTTGTTATGTCGTCGCTTGTCACACCCATCAGGCTGACATTGGCCACAGCCACGATATAGGAATATCCGCTCTGCGTGTCGATCTCCACACTCCGCATATTGTGGAGGTCGGAAGTGAGGGGATTAATCTTTATCCAGTCGCAGGTGGCCAGACGGGTCTGGGCGTTGTAGGTGCGAATCCAGAGAGATTCCACAGTGTTGAGCTGGTTCTCGCTCAGGTCGCCTCGGGTGTCGGCGTTCATCTGAGGGATAAGCACGGGCACTTTCAGCCTGACCGGCTCGCCGCTGACCGTATAGTCAGGAGGCGCGGGCAACCTGTCTTCCGCACATGAGACGGCCACGACTGCGGCCACCGCCATGAGCAACGCGCTTAATATTTTATGTAGATGAGACTTCATGCGGTCAATTGAATGTAATGTCGGAAGAAACCTTGTCCATGGGGCATACCGACCATCTGATGGATATTTTGGTGCCGGCTCCGCCTATCTCATAGCGATAGATGTGGTTTCGGAGTATGAACTTCTGCGGCTCCGGATTCACGGCCGCCGGAGTCATATCAGACATCAGCCGGACATGATAGGTAGCGGTCTCCGGTATGGCAACGCCCTGCAGAGCGGCATCCTCATCCACTTTATCGGGATTGCTTACCGTCACCGACAGGTACGGCAGTTGAGCCGAAGGGATTTCAGGCAGGAGCAAGTATTCCCATACATAGCAGGAATACACCCGGCAGCGGTCAGCCCGCTTCATCGTCTCCACTTCATCATAAACGAATCTGAGTCCGTAGCCTGCATCAGAAGCCGAAGCCGAAACCGATCCGTCAGACGCGAGCGCCGGCGGCAACAGATAGTGGGAAGCGGAGGTGACACTCGGATATTCCACCTGCCGGGTCTCGAAAACGGAATTCCGCCTCCATTGGTTTTCGGCGGGCAGAAGTCTCGCCGTCTTCATCACGCCATCGATGGAGGCGCCTTGAATGCGCGGGTTGTCAGCATCTCTCACGGGATCGAATGTAGCTCCGGTCTTGATGTTGATTTTGTCTATGATCTCAAGTTTGGCTACGGCGCGAAGCATATTCAGGCTTTTGCCCGTGAGATAGGTAAGATCTATGGGGATGTCGCCGGCCTGGGTCTCGAACCACGATCCGCTTACCGCGAATCTCTGGAGCCCGGACATCGGGAAATAGGCCTGCCGTCCGGCAACGGCGGCGTTGAGCAGCCTTTCCGTGTCGGGGAGGCTGTTGATGACGGGAGTGACCGGACTGGTGAACATATCAGCAAGGCTATGGATATTGTCGCTATTGTTTAGATAGCCGATATCAGCATAGCCCGATTTGCTTGAATAGTTCGCTAACGCCATAAGGTAGAAATCGACGATTCCTGCCTTATTCTTCCTGAAATAGTCGGTCTTTGACTCGTCTATTTTCGCCACCACCTCATATAGGGAATAGTCTTCCGAGATGGCCGACGACCGGCTCTCGTCGATGTCAGGAGTAAGATCGAGCAGAAAATTCCCGTCCTTATCAAAGATATAGTAGCGTATATCCTTGAGGTTGATTACGTTTTCGGCGGCGGAGCCTTCTTCATCGCCGTCTATGTCGGGCGCACGCGAAGTGTCTATGTTGCGCGTACATATCTGAAACCGTATCTGGAATGAATCATCGTCGTCCTCCACCGGAACCGAAGGCACATCCTCGAAATCTTTCTCTATCACCAATGCACAGGACACGACGAGCGATGCCGCTGCCGCGAGCATAGCCGTCATGACTCCAATATTGATCAGATGCCTTACCCTGTCCATTTATGCTTCAGAAACTTAGTTGCGTGTGAGGGTATCCTGCTGCGGGGGTACGACCCTCCATCCGTTGATGAGCACCCGGCTTTTTATCCAATCGCCGTTCTCATCCATGAAGAATACGAGAGAGTAGGAATCGACGCGGTCGAGATAGTCCTGGGCCGACACGGCGTGGGCGTAGTTGCCCCTGACGAGGAGCAGATACTCTATGAGCGGTATGCTTATAATCTCCTCACCGGTGTCGTTGCGGGTCACTACAAGCCTCTGCTCATGATCGGCGAAAAGGCGCCCGGTGGTGAATTCAGTCTTCACTCCGTTGGGCATGCCGGCACGGGAATCACTCACCTCAGAAGCCGATACCGGCTCCACCGACCAGGGATGATAGTCGAACGCCGGCTCTGCAGCGGTGAGGTCGTTTTTCCAGTCGAGCGCGCTATTTTCAGCCTCGATTGAGAAAGTGAGCAGCGAGGCGTCGAGAGGACTGTCGCTGAGGTTCTGGAGCATCACGATGATGTTGTTGGTGTCTTTCGTCAGCGAAATCGATGGCAGGTCGATGCTGCCGTAATCATTTTCGGAGCAAGTCACATCTTCTATCCTTCCGTAGTAGAGGGGTGCGATATCTGACTGAAAATATCGGTTCCCGTCAGTGCCTTGCGGCTCGAAGAAGGCTCCCGAGACGGATATATGGTCATGGACGGCCTGACCGCGGAGGGCGAACGCTACGGCATCGGCAGTGAGTGGCGTGCCCCCGCACCATGCTATTATGTCGTAGGTGCCCGGCCTGAGGTCTACCGGCATGCGGTATTCATTCTCCTCGGTGGGGGCTCTTCTGTCGGCCTGCGTGAAAAGGAGGTTTCCCTCCTTGTCATAGACGGCCACATGGATGTCGGTGACCTGAGAGCCGAAGGCGTCGGCGTCGAGCACGTTGTTGGTAAACTTGAACCGTAGGCTGTAGACGGGTGCGCAGTCTCCCTCCCCGTCGAAGACGAGGGAGTCGCATGAAGGCAGCGTCATCACCGCGGCTGCGGAGGTGACGGCTGCCTTCATGAATGCTTTGATATGCCTGAGTGATTTATTCAACGATCAATGAACTGTATTATTTGAGTACGATGCCGGTTTGTGCGGGAACCACACGCCAGTTGAGGATATTAATCTTGTATTTTACCCAATACTCGTCTTCCTCCATAGAAGGCACGATGGGATTGTCGGGGCCGTCGATGCCGCTTGCCAGGCCCTTGATGGCAGAGACCTCAAGAGAGTAGACATGGTTGCGCACCAGTCCGAAGTCACCGACGCGGACGTTTTTCCAGTTCACGGATCCATCGACAATAGGAGGATTGGCATTGGCAGCCACAGGATTTTCAGTGATGCCGAGGTGCTGGATGGGAATAGAGAAATAGCCCTTGTTCTGATTATAGATCTGAGCGTTGCCGAGTTGGGCCCAGAGGAGCTTGTTGATTCCGTCGATTACCTCGCCAAGAGTCTGCGTGTCTGTAGCCTCAATCGGCTGCCATGTGTCGGCTCCGGCGGGCTTATAGAAGAGACCCTGCAGATCAGCGGCCGTGAGGTTCCTCTTCAGCTGAAGCGTGACGAAACGGTGGGGCACTTTCTGCTGGCCGCGCACATCCTTGGAGGGATGCACCACCTCAAGACAGTTGCTGAGGGCCGACGTCACATTTGCCGAAGTCATGAGCGTGCCGTTTTCATCAACGGCGAGGATGCCGTTGCGATCCATGAGCACGGTCTTGATAGTGGAGACATTTCCCATCGAGGCGGGAACATTGTCGGTGAAATAGAGATTGTCGGCATAAAGGCAGAAGCCGGGAGAGTCCTTTATCTGCGCTCCGTCTTTCCACACCTCGTAGTGTCCCACTATCACCACCGACGGGGCGGCAGCCTTGGGATTGGCGCTCTTGAAGGCGTCTTTGCCCATAGTGTTCTCGAGTACGTATTTCCAGTTGGTTCCTCCGTTGTTGAACACGGTGTTGCCTTTTCCATCCGATTTATTGTTCTCTGACTGGTCGGCGATCTGATTGTAGGAATAATAGCGGAGCGCATAGTCACCTACCGCCACTCCGGCACCGGTGCCTTCCGGAGCCTCATCTATGATGTCGTCAGACACGGCGGGGAATTTCGTGGCATAGTAACCCGGGGAGCAGGCCCAGTAGCTGCGGTGGTTGGGAGCATCATTCCATGTAGTCCATGTTCCGAGCATTTCCTGCACTTCAGCGTATGTGGGCACAAGATGATCGGCTGAATTACTGTTTTCAAACCGCTTTGACGCATACATCTCCGGAGCGTCGGCGTTGATCGACCAGGCTTCCGGCACGAACTTCAGGGAGTACTCATTTCCTGCCTCACCTACTTTCTGGTCTTCGATGCCATCATCCTTCAGCACGACCTTCACCTTAGCGGCATAACGCTCCACGTAGATCTCGATAGGGGCGGCCGAAGCCTCGGCAGCGGCGGCCGAAGCATGCAACTGCTCGGCATAGACCGGGGCGCCGACAATCTTGACATTGTTGTCGCCCGAGATGGGGTTGTTGCCATAATATGCCGAATTGTTCATGGCGAAGCATTTGTGGGAGCAGAGATAGTTGGTGCGTATCGAGTTTCTCAGATCGTTCATGTTTGCCTGATCGCCGACTTCCTCATAGTTTACGGGATTGAGGAAGGCTATCACATATTCGGGGAGATTGGAACCTCTGGGAATGGATAGGCGCACGGTAGTGGTGGCGATCTGCCCGACGCTCAGGTTGGAGCCGGCAGGATTCTGATTGAATGTAAGGTCGACGATGCTGTTGTCGCCCACTACGGCTCCGAAGCGGTCGTAGAAGACGAAGTAAGCGTCCTTCACGGTATTCTCGTCTCCAATACCGTCTTCAAATTCCGCCGCCCTTGTGGCAGGAGGGTTGGAAATGGCGATTTGCACGTAACGGGTCTCGTCTTTTTCATAGACAGTCGGACCGTTTTCGGGCAAGCTGCTTGAGCAGGCGGTCATGAGGAGGGCTACCAGACCCGAAGCATACGATAACAAATTGAATCTTTTCATATTATGTCGTTTTTTTATTATTCTGCCATTGCATCATCACTGCCGCCACCCTGCGCCGCCACGCGCCTCAGTACCGTGGAGATTAGAGGAGCGGCCTCCCCGATGCCCTGACGGGCAGCCTCGCGGAGGAGCGGCAGGGCACGGTCGAAATCCTGACGCATCGCCGCTATCACGCCGGCGTTGTAGACGGCCACGGGAGATTTGCCCGCCTTTTCAAGATACTTCTCGGCCTTGTCGAGATCGCCTGCCGAGATAGCGGAAGTGGCGGCGTTAAGGTTAGCCTCCGGATCATCGGGATACATCCTCACGGCCACCTCCATCACCTCCTTGAATTCCGGAGAGCCCTTATCGAGTGTCTGCGCATAAAGAAACAGCTCGTCGAGACTCAGTTTCTGCGGAGCGGTGGCCATGACGGCGGCGATCTCCTTCACGTCGTAATAGTTGCGCACGCGATACTCCACATTGTAGTCGGAGTGGCGGAGTGCGGGATACACGTTTGCGAGGAGATAGCGGTATTGCTCCGGAAAGTCTTTTTTCAGTTTCGCATCCTTCATGTCGGGAGAGAGGTTCGGGTCGGAGGCCACGGCGAGCATGGCGTCGCGGTTCGGGATGTCGAGAGCGCGCAGACGCTCCTCGAGGCCCTGCCAGTCTTCCGCTTCCCACGAGGCGTGCATCACCCCGGAGGGGAAGGAGTATAGGTCGCGGACATAACCGATAAGCGCCTCGGTGCGTCCTTTGGCAAGGCGCTCGTTGTTGGCGTAGCTGCCTTCGGGCGACGCGAAGCCCTTGAAGGATATAGAGGTAATGGTCACGTCGCTGTCTGAGCGGATTTCATCGATTGTGGCGCGTATGGCAGCGAGTTCCTGCGGATTACGGCGATAATCGGGATAGATCTCTGTACGGTTCACGGGGAAGTCTATATATGCGTTTCCCGTCACTGACCGGGTCTTCTCAATCTCTTTTGTGGGAGAGACATAGATCATCTCCGCGCTGAGAGTGAAGTCACGGTAGTCGATGATGGCGAGCTCATCGGAGGGCAGCATTACGAGTTCGCTTCCACAGCAGCCGTCGATCCCCCCCGTCAGGATCACGCTTGAATATTCCATCCAGTCGCGCATCGGCACCACTGCACGATATCTGTAAGGCTCGCCGGCATCGTCGCGCAGAAGTATGGCGGGCTCCTTTATGTCGCGTGCGCGTCGGTGCTGGAAATAGCGCGTGCGTCCGGCCACAATCACGGGGTGGAGCATCAGGGTGTCGGCGCCGGCCGCGATCGCCGGCTGCAGACGGTATTCCCGGTTGGCTTTAAGGGGCAGCCGCTCCACATTTATGTCCATATTGACGATCAGCATCGACTCCGACTTCTCCACGCTGATTCCGGTCACGGCTCCGTCGGGCCATCCGTAAGAGCCGGCATCAGAGGCGGCAGCCGCGGTGGCCGCTATGAGGAGCATTGCTGATGAAAGAATTTTTTTCATGGCGTGATGAAGTTAGAATACGTAGATTACGTTGATGGCAGCCTTAGTGGGAGAGAAGAACCCTTTGTGTCCGTCGGCAGTCTTCTTGCCGCATCCCTCGCATTCAAACTGATCATATTTGGTGTAGATATATCCGAGCGCTATCTCCGCCTCGAGGCTCCAGTGGGTGCCGAGTATCCAGGAATATCCGTAACCCACTCCGGCGCCCGCCATCCAGCCCTGGAAGCGATAGTCGCGGAGCTGACCCAGCTGAAGGCCGAGGATGTCGCGCGCGCCACCGAGATGCCCGAAGTTATATTTGCCGCCGATGGCGTGGAGGGCGAGGAAATGCCCGGCTGTGGCGTCGCAGAGCCAGTAGCGCACTTCGGGCTGGGCCATCCAGTGCTTCCATCGCCGGCCGTGTGAGAAATTCCATGCGTTGAGATTGCCGGAGAGATCTACCGACCATTGCGGGGCTACCTTCAGTTCGGCACCGAGGTTAATCGTAGCGGTCGCGTCGTAGAGGAGGTTGGTCTTCAGGGCAAACTGCTGGGCGTGTAGCCCGGCCGAAAGCATGAGGCAGACAACTGCGGCGATGAGCGCAGAAGCGCCTCTGCACCAGGCGGTAGATGGTGTTTCGTGAATGCCGTAGGCTGAGTTCATGGAATAGTGAGTATATTATCTATGAAGTATGTAGCGATTATGAAACACAAAGGTACAACTATTTTATTTTTCCTGCAATAATTCAGACTATTTTTAACAAAAAAAGACCTGGCGTCATCCCGACGGCAGGTCTTTTCCGTCTCCGCGTCACGACGCGGGGACTGCGATAGAAATAACTAATGTATATAACCCAAAATTTAGACAATTATTCTTGCTTATGGATCGCGCCACCCCTCGGGGTGGGCTTTCAGTATACTAACGCTTCCTAATATGCTAATATTAGTGTAGATAAGTTAAAGATAAGTTAATTATTAGATCGGAGAGTTGAGAACGTAGCTTTTTCTCCAGATAAGGGGTAGGAGGATGCCGGGCACGTCGCTCGCCGTTGGCTCGCTTGTACCCGGTTAACGAAGTCATAGCCCCTCCCGGGGCTAACCCTGCGCGTCTGATGAGACTGATCGACCCCGGAGGGGGCGCCCTTCCCGGGGGCAAATGAGAGGGGTGAAGGCGGCTCGGAGAGCCGGGGTGGTGACGGTTTCAGCGCGGGGAGAAATTCTATATTTCCGGAGTCGGAGGGAGCGGGTCGGCGGAGCCAAGATTCATTTCGGCAACAATTTTTTTCAGAATAGTGAGCTTCACGTTATCGGCATCTGATTTGTCGTATGCATATATAAGATACAAGCAACCATTGCGTTCCACCATATCAAACGTAATAATTCTCGCACCTCCGGATTTCCCTTTGCCTTTAGAAGCTATAGCCATTCGCACTTTGCGAAATCCGTCTCCTAAATCGACACCTAAATGCGGATCTTTTTCCAATTCATCCAACAGGGCATTATAATCCTGCTTGAAACTGCTTTATCTTTGCAGTGTGAAAGACTCTTTGGTCAAAATATCCTTTCTACTTCAG
>CAMWXO010000013.1 GCA_947178245.1 uncultured Porphyromonadaceae bacterium | reverse complement strand
TGATGGTGCGGAAAGGATACTGATACGGGAAGTATGCCGACACTCCGTCCTGATGATCCGGGAAGTCGTTCTCGGGATTCTTGCACGAAGTCAAGCCGAGGGCGAGGAGAGCAGCGCCGGCAAACGCTGTGTATTTGATTGTCTTTATCATTGTTGTTTCGTTTAAAGATTAGATTACCAGCCTGCGTTCTGCTCTATGTTGCTGAATTTGATCACGTCTCCGTAGGGAATCGGGCCATAAACCATGTGTGAACCGTAATTGCGTTTTTCCACATCGATCACGGTGTAGGTGTTTCCTTCGATTCTCATACCGCGGGCTGTCTCGTTGAGGTCGGCTTTCCAGCGGCGGAGATCCCAGAAGCGGATGTTCTCGAAGCAGAGCTCGAGACGACGCTCGTTGCGGATAAGCTCACGCATTTTGGCCTGATCGCCCTTGATGCTTTCGAGATAAGCATCACCGTTGTCGAGGCCGATGCCCGCGCGCTTGCGGATAGCCTTGATCACGTCGTAGGCGGAATAGCCGTGTGAGCCTCCCTGTGTCGGGCCCCAGGCTTCGTTGGCTGCCTCTGCGTATGCGAGGAAGATCTCGGTGAAGCGGATTCTCTTCGTATAATGCGACATGGTAACCTGATTAGCGGGATTGGGATTCACGTCCTCACGCATGAGCTTGCGCATGTAGTAGCCTGTGCGGGTAGATCTGCCGCTCTCGGCATTCAGGCCGTCCTTGTCGTTGTCATTGACCGGCTGATGCACGGAGGAGTTCACCACACTGCCGGCTAAAGTAGAGCCGTTGGTCACAATGTATGCAGCAAGACGCGGGTCGCGGTTGGTATAGGGATCATTGGCATTGTATTCGGCGCGTGCGTCTGAGATGGGATATCCATTGAGCGCGGGGAACGCGTCCACGAGGTTCTGTGTCGGGTTCACGCGGCCTTTGCCGTAGAGAGTCGGCGGGAAGTTATCCGATTCCAGATCACAATTCTTTCCGCCTCCGTCACGCCAGATAATCTCGCTATGATCGGTGTATGCGTCAGGCTCACCGACTTCGTCTTTGGTATACCATAGATGTCCGGTTGCCGAGAGTCCGGCAACGCCGCCGATCTTGTCGAGCACGGTAGCGGCGTAATCAGCAGCTTGCCCCCATTCCATACCTGAAGCTGCGAAAGCGGGGCTTGCTGCGAGAAGGGCAGCCTGCGCGCGGACTGCTGCCACGATGCGGCCGCACATACGCATGTGGGTGGTAGGGCCAAAAACGCGGTTATAGTTTGCCATATCAACGCCGAGGGCTGCGTATTTCTGCGGCACCTCGTTGTTTGTCCTTATGTTCACGTATGTGTCGGGCAGAAGTGAGATGGCCTCATCGGCATCTTCAAGCAGACGGTCGAGACATGCACGGAAACCGTCGCGGGGAACATTCATGTCCTGAGTGGCGTCAAACGGATCGGTGAAGATGTGCACACCGAGCAGATCGCCCGAAGTGCCGTAGCCACCGTAGTTCTGCAGCAGATAATACATGTTCAGGGCACGCAGGCCGAGGGCCTCGCCACGCAGACGATCGTGGAACATGATATCAAGATTCTCATTCGACTCGAAATTAACCTTATCGAGCTTCTGAAGGAAAATATTGATATACTGAATGGAAGCGTAACGGTCGCGCCAGTTGTCGTTGGAGACACCTGTCTGCGATGTCCATGCGCCGCCGGCCATAGTGAGCCATGTGTTCGTGAGGTCGTTGCTCACGGCGTCGTCGGTGGCCACGTCGTTGTAGGGGCTTGAAGAGTAAGGCATGAGGATGTAGGCATTGCCAAGAACCTGATCGGCGAAATTCGCCTCGGTCTCGATCGTATTCGCATCCTTGATATTTTCGATAGCGGGAGTGAACATGTCATCGCAAGATGCCATGCCTGCCATAAGCACTCCCGCCGCCATTAGTTTAATTGTTTTTTTCATCGTTTTATGCAGATTGGTTAGAACGATACTGTGGCACCGAAGTTGTAGAAGCGGTTCTGAGGAGCGCCTCCCACATTCGTTTCCATGATTTTCTTGTTCTTGGCTATCATGAGCAGGTCGTCAGCGCTGAGGAAGAGCTGGATGCCCTTCACCACCTTGCCTGCAAAGAGGCTGCTTGCGAAGTCGTAGGTGAGCTGCACCTTGGCAATCTCGAAGCGGTCGCGGCTATACATCCAGAAGTCGGAGTCCTGATTGTTGTTGCTGGCTGCGTCCGCGCGCAGACGGGGCAGAGTAGCGTAAGCGGCATTCTCCGGTGTCCAGCATCCGAGCACCTCCGAGGAATACTTGCATTCCTCCTGCGGGCGATAGTAAGTGCCGCTCTTGAGGGCGTTAGCGCCGTAGCCGCCGGTGCAGTGCACGAAGAGGGTGAATCCCTTATACTTCGCTGTGAGGTTGATGCCGAGGGTGAAGGGGTCGCCATACCATCCGCCTCTTCCGAGGAAGACGCGATCCTGATTGTTGACCACGCCGTCGTTGTTCACATCCTCATATCTGAGGTCGCCGGCGCCGAGCGATGCTGAGCCGAGAGCGCTCTGGTCAACTGCGGCAGCCTCCTCGTCGGTCTGGAAGAAGCCGAGGCAGCGGTAGCCCCAGATGCCGTCTACGTCCTTGCCGACTGCATACTGATATGCGTCGTCATGAACTTCGTCGCGCTTGGTGGCCTTGGTCTTGTAGTAGGTGCCGTTCACGCCGAGCTCGAGTTCGAACTCGCCGAACTTCTTGCGTCCCGTCACGCCGAAGTCAAAGCCTTTCGTGCGGTTGGCGTCATAGTTGAGCCAGGGAATGAAAGAGGCATTGGGATAATAGGTGGAGAAGAACGACGGCAATTTGGTGGAGTTGTTGATGGGCAGGCCGTCGCGGTCATACATGAATAGCGATCCGTCGATGCTCAGGGCGCGGTTGAAGAAGTCGCCGCGGATAGAAGCAGAACATTCCTTGCGGGTCACGAAAGTAAGGTCTTCGTTAGGACCGCGACGGGGCGACTGAGCAGCCTGACCACCGGGGGCCCAGCCATACCATCCCTCTTTTTCGTAGTTGGCGGTATACATGTAGAAACCTGTGATATCCATATCCTGCTTGAGTCTGGATGCCGACAGGGAGAGCATGAGGTTGTTCACGTTCCCGTTGTCTTTGAGAGAACCGATATTGGCGAAGTTCACGCCTACCGTACCGGATACGGAAAGACCGTTTCTGTGACCCGGAGCGAATTTCGCGGAGTGCACGAGGGCTGAACCGAATTCAGCATAATAGGTATGGTCATAGTTGTAGTCGATGCCGAGGCCGAGGTTGGCGCTGCTCGTCTTGTGGTATTCTCCCGACTGCGAGCGCTGCCATCCGGCTGCCACGAGCATGGCGTGGAAGTTGTGAAGCGCATCCCATGTGCGGGTGTAGTCGAACTGAGCCGAGAAGTGCTGGGTCTGACGGGAAGAGGAATTCTCCACGTTCTGGATACCTGAGTGCTTGTCAAGACCCTCCTGCGTGATGGCCACGATCTCATCCTTGCCGTTGAAGTTCATCCATGTCGGAACGAATGTGGCATACTCATCCTTGTAGTTGGTATAGTAGGATGTGGCGTAGTCGATGGCATACATGGCGCCGAAGGTGAGACCCTTTGTCACCTTGCTGAGGTCGATGTTTACGCCTGCGTCAAACTGGAACTGACGGCTGATGAACTTCTGGTTGCCGCCGAAGAAGTAATCGCCGAGGATGTTGGTGCTGTTGGCCGCGTTGCCTCCGGGGAACATACCATTGATGATATGGTTGGAGTTCATCACGGTCTGAAGGGCATCAGCAGCGCTGCTGTTGATCATGTCCACCGGTATGAAGGGAACCACGCGGTTGGGGCGGAAAGTGTTCACAGCCTCCCAGTAGTTGCCGATGGCAGAGCGCGCACCGTAGAAGGTGGCAGCCGTATTCACGTAGCCGGTAACATGGTCTGAGAACTTCACGTCCACGTTGCCTCTCACGCCGAAGCGGTCGGTATAGTTGTGCTTAGCTTCTCCCGCTTTCAGATAGTCGCCGAAGCGATAGTAGCTGATGTTGGTGTAGAAGCGGGCGCGATCGTTGCCTCCGGTTATCTCCACGTCAGCGTCGGTGCGGTTGTAGGTATGCTTCACGTAGTCGTCCGAGAGGAGATTCACGTCAGGATAGCGGAATGGGTTTGCTCCGGTTGCGGTGTTGTAGATCACCTCATCCGAGTAATAGTTAGGGTTGCCGCCGGGAGTATTCCCCTGAGCCTGATTATACATGAGCATGTAGTTTGTAGCTCCGAGATACTCGGGCATGCGCTTCGCCACAGCCCAGCCGGTGCTTGCGTGTGCGTTCACACGGAGGTCGCCCTGCTGTCCGCGCTTTGTGGTGATGAAGATGGCACCCTTGGCAGCGCGCGCTCCATAGAGCACCACTGCCTGCGCACCTTTCATGAAGGTGACGCTCTCCACCTCCGTGGGGGGGATGTTGTTGAGGTCGCGGATGACACCGTCAATGAGGATAAGGACACCGCCGTTGTCGGTGTCGGCACCCCAGAGGGAGCCACCGTTAAAACCAGGGATGTAACCTTTTAGAGTGGTACTGTTAAGATCATTGATGTGATTCTTCTCCATCAGATCCTTTATGCTGATTTTCTCGGAACCGCCCAAGAGGTCAGCCTCGGCCACCCGGCGGTAAGCCAGCTGCACCAAAGAGTCGGCCAGCAGGGGCTCCTCGATATCCTGCGCGGAGACCGGAGCGGATGTCGCCATCATCGATCCAAGAAGCACGGCAGGAACATATTTCTTAAAAATTGATATCATGTTGTATCGGTATCTTTAATGATTAATGGAATTGATTACCAGCCGGGATTCTGCTCGAATCCGTCAACCTTATATACATCGTCGCGCAGCAGCGGGAACCAATAATGCTTGGTGTCGTAATTGCGGGTAATGATGACTTCCTCGTGGAACTCTGACACTCGTGCGTCGCGGGGATCATTGTCGGGAACGCCGTCTCCGTCGGCATCAATATTATAGAAATTGACTTCAGCGGATGTTCCGTATAAGGTAATTGTTTTATCATTTTCAGTAACCTCGACAGCATCCATATTAACCTCGTCAGCACCGTCTACACGGAGGAATTCCTGAGAGGTCTTAGAGGCGTATGCAGGTTCGGTGAGGAGCAGCCAGCGCTGCAGGTCGTGGAAGCGGAAGCCCTCGAAGGCGAGTTCGACGGCACGCTCGCGGCGAACCTCATCCATATATGCCTTACCTGTAAACTTATCGGCTACATGCCCTACGCCTACGCGGTCGCGCAGCACATTGATGGCGTCTACTGAAGTATATCCGCATTTTGAGCTCTTTCCGCTGCGGTCGCCAATAGCAGCCGTAGCCTCGGCATACATCAGATAGACGTCGGCCAGACGCATGTAGGGGCAATATGAGTGAGGAAGTGCGCCGCCGTTCATATAGCTTCCGCCGTCATACTGGTTGGCGATGTGCGAGACGAACTTGTTGAGCAGATAGCCTGTGCGCGAGGCATTTTCAGCCTTACGCATACTCTTGTTCTCACCTGAAGGCGTTATGAACTGAGATGCGGAAGCGAGACGGGCATATTTGAAATGGGAATGCGCCATCTGGGGAGTAGCCTTGATATATTGCATTCCGTCATAAACTATGTCATGATAGAAGCGGGGGTCACGATCCTTATAAGGGCGCTCTTTATCCCAGCCTGATTCTGGATCGTCGAGGGGCAGACCGTTGGCCATACCATAGTTCTTCACATAGTTGGCTGTCGGTGAGTGACCGATGTTGTCGCAACCGTCAGAAACCTCATTTGCCACGAATGTCATGCCCCAGCGGTAGTATGTGTAAGACCAACCTTTCGAGGGGCCGCGCATGATGGCCTCGGGGCCACCGGGCTGTATGCCGCCGCGCCCTGATGTAAGCCAGAGTTCGCTGTAGGAATAATCCACGCCGTCTGCCTTTTCATGAGCAGCTATATCCTTATAGTTAAAGTCGTTGAGCTTATACTGGCACGCACCGGTGCGTACGAGTTCGAGCACCTCACCAAGGGCATCGGCTGCTTTTGAAGCGAGCTCCTTATCATAATCGTAAGTGTGCTGTCCGCCTTTCTGAGCGCCATACTGCATGAGCGGGCTGGCAGCCCATAGATAGTTCTTACCGAGATAAGAGAGAGCGGTCACCTTATTTATACGGAGCGAGTTGTCGCCCGAAGCTTTGCCCGTATCAGTGCTGTCCCAGTTTACGGGGAGGAGATCGGCAGCCTTGCGGAAGTCAGCGGCAGCCTTCTCGGCACATTCCTGATAGCTGAGACGCACGTTGGTGGGCGCTGCGCCCGGATCAAGCACCTCATCTATATAAGGTATGCCACCGAAGAACTCCATCATACCGAAATGCCACCATCCGCGGAAGAAATAGAGCTGGCCGAGAAGAAGGTTCTTCTCCTCCTCCGTTCCGTTGAAGACATGATCGGGATTCTCGAGCTCGGCTATACCCTTGTTACACTTTGCGATGCAATACCAGGCATGGCCGTAGAAATGATGGCTGTGGCCATCGCTGGATGTAGGATCAGCGGCGGTATTGGAGAACCAGAATTCCGATACCGTTGCCCAAGCCCAGAAGTTACCCAAGTCAATCTGATGGTTGATATGGCCGTCGGCCTGAGGATTTTGGATGAGGTCGTCGCCGTAGTTGAATCCGGGACACCAGCCGCACTGAGTCATGTTGGGGATGCAGTTGTAGATTTCCTCAACGAAACCCTGCGCATTCCTGAAATTCTTGAAAGCGAGGTCGGCAGAGACGTCGGAAGCCGGCTCCTTGTCGAGGTAGTCCTCGCAGGAAGTCAGCGACATTCCCGCCAGGAGCGCTCCGGCGACTGCCATATATCTATATATTCTTTTCATTGTAGTTGTTATCCTGAATTAAAGGTTGAACTTGATGCCGAAGTTGAAGCGACGCATCGTAGGATATGCACCTGAGCCTGAGCTACCGGAGAAGTTGTTCTCGCGGTCGTCGGGCATGCGGGTCCAGAGGTAGAGGTTGTTGCCGTTGAGGAAGACCTTGAGATAGTCGAGACCGATCTTCTTCACCCATCCGCTTGTCCAGGTGTAGGCCACCTCGACGTTCTTGATGCGGAAATATGAGGCGTCATACCAGAACTGTGTGCCCCTGTAGTAATCGTTCTCAGCACGATAGAAGCGGGGAATGATAACATCACCTGCATAGCTCTCGCCATCCCACCACTTGCCAAGGTTATAGACATTGTCGAGGTGGTTGATAAACGAATTGAGGTTCACGTCGCGGGTCACACCTGTAACGCCGTAGAACTGAGCGAAGCAGCTGAAGCCTTTCCACTCTAAGCCTACCGTAGCGTTGTAAGTGTTCTGCGGAGTGCCGGAGTATCCGTAGGGAGCGTTGTCAAGAACGTCTACAAGACCATCACCGTTGAAGTCGACGATGTAGTAGTCGCCCGGCAGACGCGCTGCGTCGTTGATGTCATGGGCGGGAGAGCCATATATGGCATCCCAAGAGTTGAGGAACTGGCCCGAGATGTAGCTGTGGGTTTGGTTGATGATGTAGCCGGCTTTCTTCTGATAGTCAGGCATCTTGGCAGGGTCATCACGTTCAAGAACCTTGTTGGCTGCATGAGTCATGGCTGCATTAGCCCATACACGCATGTCGGCATTGATCTGCTTGTTGAAGCGGAGTTCGAGTTCATAACCCGACACTTCTGCCTTACCGAGGTTAGCCGTCGGAGGAGTCTGGCCGAAATAAGATGGCATTGAGCGCTCACCACCCTTGATCAGGATGTCCTTACGCTTATCCTTGAAGAGTTCGACAGTACCGGCAAACATGCCGTTGAGGAACGAGAAGTCGATACCGAGGTTGTATTTTGCCACTTTCTCCCAGTGGGCGTTGGGGTTGCCGAGAGCGCTCTGGCGGTAGAACGTATAGAGCGAACCGTTCTCGTAGCCGCCCCAGAAGTTGCTTTGCTGAATACCCATCTGGGTGTTGCCGCCGTATGCCCACTGATCCATATAGAGGAAGCGGTCGCCGGAGTCGTCACCGATCTCACCGTATGAAGCACGGATCTTGAGTTCCTGCCACCACTTGTCGAGGCCGATGGCGCTCCAGAACTTCTCCTGGGAGGGACGCCATCCGATAGCGCCTGAATTGAAGAAACCGAAACGGAAGCCCTTGCCGAATTTCTCCGAGCCGTTGTAGGCGCCGTTGTATTCAGCGAAGTAACGGTCGTCGAAGTTATATGTGGCACGGAACACCCAGTCCTCACGATGGATGGGAATCATGTTACCGGTGGCCACCTCCTGACGGTTCCATACGGCAGTTGCGCCGACATTGTTCTTGCCGAACTCACGGTTCCAGTTGAGCTGCACCTGATAGTAAAGGTTACGTACCGTGGCCCAGTCATTAACGCTACCTCCACTTGTACCCCAGTTGTTGGTGCCTTCAGGTTTATACTGAGTATAGAGGTTGCGGTCAGGCTGCGAAGTTACGACACCTGTATCAGGATTGATCCATTTTTGAACGGCACTGCTGTCGTATCCTTCACTGACACCTTCTCGAGACTGAACGAATGTGTTGTCCCAGGAGATAAGACCGCGGGCGGAGAGGCCTTTGGTGATGAAGGAAAGATCCTGCTCAAGAGAGAAGTCGGTGTTGATGCGGGTTGTGGTGGTCTTGAACGCACCACCTGTAGCAAGCTTAAATGCCGAGTTGGCACACTGCGATGCGAACAGCGGCTGGAAGCCCCAGCTGCCGTCGGAATAGCGGGGAAGGAACGCGTTGCTCGGGATGTTGTAGACACCGGCCCAGATCTGCTGGTCTTGCCAGCTGCTCTGATTGAAATTGCTTGAATCCTCCGGCCATGTAGATTTCTTCACGCCGTTGGAGCCTGCGATATTCACCTTCAAAGTAGTTGTCTTTGTGAGCGAGAAGTCGAGGTTTGAGCGGGCGTTGATACGGTTGTAGCCGAAACCGGGCTGATAACCGCGTCCGTTGTCGATCTTACGGAAAAGGTCACCCTCGTTCACGAAGTCGATGACTGCGTAGTAGCGCACGAACTTCGTACCGCCGGAGATAGCTACGTTGGCATTGTAAGCCATGGCGTGATCCTTAAAGAGCTCTTTCTGCCAGTCTACGTTGGGGTAACGCTCGGACTCCTCGAGATTTGCGGGATTTGCATATTTCAGCAGGGTAGCCTCGGGAGTCATGTAGCCCCATGAATCGGGATTCAGGGCAAGCTCGTGCATCACGGAGTAGTTCCTCATCTTGAGGGCTCCGTAGGAGTCGTACTTGTCGGGAAGTCTTGACACGGTCTTCATGGTAGCGGTGAAGCCTACGTCGATCTTGGCGCGTCCTTCCTGACCACGGCGGGTAGTGATGAGGATGACACCGTTAGCACCCTTCACACCATAGACGGCGGTTGCGGATGCGTCTTTCAGCACGGAGATAGACTTCACTGAGCTTACATCGACAGTGCTCATCTCGCGCTCAACGCCGTCGACAAGAACGAGCGGCTTGGAGTTGTTCCATGATGAAGCACCACGGATGGTGATTTCAGCGCTCTCGTCGCCGGGCATACCGGAAGACTGAACCGTAACCACGCCGGGGAGGTTACCGGTGAGGGCGGCACTGAGGTCGTGGACACCGGCAGCGCGCTCGAGCACTTCGCCGGAGGTCTGCGTGATGGCACCGACCACAGAAGCTTTCTTCTGCTGACCGTAACCAACGACCACGACTTCGTCGAGCATGTCGGAGTTCTCCTTCATGACCACGTTGATGAGAGTGCGGCCCTTAACTTCCTCCTTGATCTCGGTCATGCCGACGTAGGAGAAGATAAGGTCGCTCTTCTTTAAGTTAGGCACGTCGATGGAGTAATTGCCATCGATGTCGGTGACAGTACCTCCCGCGAGGCCTGACACACGCACAGTCACGCCGATGAGCGGTTCGCCCTGCTCATCGACGACGTTACCTTTGACTAATTCGGCCCGGGCACTTATCGCGCCCGTCACCAGCATAGTCACCAGCAACGCAATGTAACGAAATGTTTTCTTTACATCTTTCATGTTATTAAATCTTAATGTATAATGGAAAAAAAATCAGTCGATATTCTCGGCGGCCGAGGCATACATGCCCACCACCGTGCCGGTGAAGCCGCCCGCCACTCCGGTGGAGGTGAAGCCGGCATCAACGTCGTCGGCCAGCAGATTCCAGTTCTTGCCTCCGTCGGTGCTGTAGTGGAAGCCGTATCTGAGGCCCTTGCCGGTGACCCTGAAGTCTACGTCGGCGAGTGAGGGGTCTACGGGGACTGCCGCGATGGTATGCACTCCGTCTTCGGCAATCTTCCTCACCTCAAGCTTGTGCTCCTCGCCATGACGCGTGCGCGCGAGCATATATTGATGGCTCTCGTCTTTCAGCAGCAGAATGCCGGCAAGCTGGCCGTCGGTCTCGGGCACGAACGTGAGATGCGTGTCTGCCGTGAAGTTATGATGGCAGATGCGGCGGCACACGTAGGGAAGCACGGCCTTCTCGCTCGACTTCACGTCGGCGCACTTCATGGTGAGCCGCCCGGGATTCTTCGAGAGGGAATAGTAATCGGCAGCGTTGCCACGCAGGGTCATCCACTCGCAGCCGAGCACGGAGTCGGTGAAGTTCTCCTGACGCTCGTAGTTTCCGAATGTAAGTTTGTCGCCTCTCTTGACTCCGTCGCGGGTTGCCATGAGGGGCACCTCGGCGCCGTTCTCCACGAATCGGGGCCATCCGTCTTCAGTCCATTTCACGGGAAGCATGAAAGTCTCGCGGCCGAGATTCTCCTTATTATCAGCCACAGGGCGGCATGCGAGGAATACTCCCCACCACTCCCCTTCGGGAGTCTTGACGAGGTCGGCGTGCCCGGCGCAGGTGACGGGATTTACCCTGTCCTTATCGAGCGTGCGCTGCGTGAGGATGGGGTTGCCTTCCCAGGCGGTGTAGGGGCCGAAGGGTGTGGGGCCTCTGTAGATCACCTCGCTGTGCCAGTCGCTCGTGCCGCCCTCGGCGGTCATGAGATAATAGGTGCCGTCTACATTATATATGTGCGGGCCCTCGCACCAGATGGGTTTTTCCTCGGGGCGGGAACCTTTGTTGATCACGATCTTGCGCTCGCCTACGCATTTGTCGGTGGCAGGGTCAAACTCCACCACGCGCACGGTGCGGTGGCCGTCGTATTCGGCCTTTCCGTCGGGAGCGTCATCGTTGTTCACGATATAGCCCTTGCCATCTTCGTCGAAGAAGAAAGCGGGGTCGATGCCGGCCACTTCAGGCAGCATGATGGGATCGCTCCACTCGCCGAAAGGATCCTTTGTCTTCACGAAGAAATTGCCCGCACCCACGTTGGTGGTGACCATGTAGTAGGTTTCGTTGGCGGGGTTGTAGGCGATATCGGGAGCGAATATGCCGCCGCTGACATGCTGTTTCTCCATATTGACGAGCTGCGACGGACGGCTGAGCACGTGGCCAACCTGAGTCCAGTTCACGAGATCGCGGCTGTGGAAGATAGGCACTCCGGGGAAGAATGTGAAAGTTGAGGTCACGAGGAAGTAGTCGCCTTTACCGTTTGTGCAGATGGAGGGGTCGGAATACCATCCGGCCAGCACCGGGTTGTAGTACGATCCTTCATCGGGCAGGGGATTTTCCTTGTAGAACGCATCGTCGCCGACATAGCTGAACGAGTCGAATATCGCCACTGAACTTTGGGGGGCGATAGTCGTGGCTTTCGACCTGCACCCCGTGAGAACGGCGATGCAACCGAGAGCGAGAGCGATGTTGGTTAGTTTGAATTTCATGTCTGTTTGAATTAATGACGCAAATTTAGCAATTTTGATTCATCTTCACGCGCGTGACGCTATTATATATGTCACAATTTGTAACAATCGCACATTTAACTGTATCAAATCCGTACACTTTCGTATCATAAAAATCATAGTTCACTGATAATCAGAAACGTTTCAAACTACGACTTCATCCGAGGCCGGGAAGCGACAGGAGGAGCCCGAAAAGCACCCCGGGGCTGCTTCCGTGACACATGAATCGCTTCAATGCGGCTCAGCCACAACCCCACCCCTTCTGACCCCGGAAGACGAAAAAAACTTCAGACCACATCAGATGCAAATGCCTTCAGGCAGCGTGAGACGGGAACCTCTTTATACCATGAGAGGGAAAAGACCTAAGGCCTCTTCCCTCCATCTCAACTAACTGATCGGATTAGAGTTTGGATTCACGTGCGCAATGCGCTTAGCGATAATTGGACTTTCAGCATCACGAAGCCTGAGAACATCAGGGCTTACGATTCAAGCCCCGCAGGCTACGGATGCACCATATATACATATTTTATGAGTTGGCGTTGGTTTGGCTGATGTTTACCCCGCTCAACGCAAGGAAGATTGAATTTCAACAGGATTTCGTTATAAGATGAGGAGAAGGTGAGTTGCCGGCTGGTATGCTCACGCACACCAGCCACAACAAGGGTACCTAATAACTAAACCTATAATCAATCATTACTAAAAACATCATCTTATTTATCATAAAGGAGCCCGGGAAGCCTCTGCGCCACGGTGAAGAAACGTGAATTATTTCCTCTCCTTTACGGATGCAAAATTAGTAAGATTTCAGCAGACCGACATATAGGTACGTAGAAGATTTATCCCTCTTTATCGCCCGCATGTTCAAATGCGCAACTTAAACATTCAAATTTGTAAATTACGCCCCCTGATAGCCTCAAAAAGCGCCTGAAAGCAAAGCGGCGGACATCTTTCACGATGACCGCCGTTATAGTTAATACCAATGCCGCAGGAAGCGCTATTCCTTCTTATCGGAGTCTGCGTTTGCCAGCGACCTGGCACGGAATTCAGAGGGGGAGAAGCCCGTATATTTCTTGAAATGGGATGAGAAATGGGGCTGGGATGCAAAACCGATCTGATAAGCTACCTGTGTCACCTCGATGTCGGGACGCTTCAGCAACTCACATGCCCGGCTTAGACGGATGTTGCGGATATAGTCGCTCGGTGTAAGCCCCAAAAGCTCCTTCATCTTGCGATGGAGCTGCGCGCGGCTCACTCCCACCTCATCGGCCAGACGCTCTACGTTGAACTGCGCGTCGTCGATATTCTTGTTGATGACCTTCTGAATTCTCTCAAGCAGAATCTGTCCGTTGCCCTTCATCTCAGGGGCGTCAATACGTCCCTCGGTCTCCTGCGCGCCGGAGAATTTGCCACGCATGCGCCTGCGGTTTTCAATCAGGGTATCGATGACAGAAATCAATTCATTCATGTTGAAAGGCTTGCCCAGATAGCCATCGGCGCCCTTCTCCCAGCCTGCCATGCGGTCGGCAAGTTCGATCTTGGAACTCAGGAGCACAACAGGGATATGATTTGTGGATGCTCCGGATTTAAGGCGTTTCAGAAGCGTAAGACCGTCCATGCCGGCCATCATCACGTCGCTCACAACCACATCGGGATGCCATTCGGCGGCGAGCCGGAGGGCGTCAGCGCCATCGGCGGCATCTCTTACGGTAAAATATTTCTGAAGCTCACCCTTTATGTAATTGCGAAGCTCGGCGTCATCATCCACCACGAGAATCCTCTGCCCTGCCGACGCCGGCTTAACACGCGAGACAGGCTCAGATGCGCCCACTGATTCAGACACCCCGAGATGAGCCATCTGAGCGGCAGGAGCCGATGTAGCAGTCTGCACTTTCTCCGCTTCCGCATAATAGGATTCATCCACGGGGATAAGGACTGAGAAAATGCTTCCGGCCACTCCATCCTCCCTGTTCTTGCCGGAGATGGAACCATGATGCAGCGTGACGAGACGGCGGCAGAGGTCAAGTCCGATACCGAATCCGGCTGTGGCCGGCTCATGATCCTTACGCACGCGATAGAATCTCTCGAAGATGCGAGCCTGCGTTTTGGCATCAAGGCCAATACCTGTGTCCACAACGCTGATGCGGGCACACTTGCCGAGTTTCTCGTCGTGCGCCTCCTTAAGCCTTACCTCTATCACTCCACCCGAGGGCGTGTATTTTATGGCATTAGAAATCAGATTCACCAGAATCTTATCGAAGTTGTCGCGGTCTATCCATACTTCGCCGAGCGAGTTACATCCGGAATATGACAGATCGAGTCCCTTCTCGCGGGCCTGCTGATCGAACAGCTGCACCAGTCCCCTCACAAACTCATCGATATCCGTCATGCGGCAGGATAGACGCATTTTTCCATTCTCGAGCTTCTGAACGTCAAGCATCTGATTTACAAGCCCGAGAATACGCTGCGCGTTGCGCCGCATCACGTCGAGATGAGATTTATGGGCCGGCTCCTTCACTTCCTTCATAAGGGTCTCAAGCGGATTGAGTATCAGCGTTATCGGCGACCTGATATCGTGGGATATGTCGGTAAACATCTTGATTTTATCTTCATTCACCTCCTGATCGCGTTTCTTCTTCAGAAGGCGGAGCGCGAGCACGAGTAGCAGAATCAGCAAAGCGACTGCTGCCAACTTCATCCACCACGACTGAATCCAGGGAGTAGCTATGCGGATCTTGATGGATGTGGACGGGGATATCTCGTTATTTTCCTGAGCACGTATCTCAAGATGATACGTCCCCGGGTCGAGATGAGGAAGATAGATGAGATTATCGCCCGGCGCGCAGCGAATCCACTCCTCATCATTTCCGAGCCGCCACATGTAGAAGATATTGGAAGCGTCGCGGAAATCCATTGTAGACACCCTCAGCGTGAGCGCATTGTCTGACGAGGGGAGATAAAGCTCTTCGGGCGCGAGCGGAGTTCCCTTTATGACTACGTGCCCGTCGATCATGGTGTCAGACATCAGGCGTTTACCATTGAGATAAATGCCGGAGATCTTCACAGGATTGTCGAATCCGAACGACTTGATGGAATCAGGACAGAAAGTGGTGATTCCGAGATCGCTGCCGAGATACATCGTATTATTCTCCGGAGAGAAGCGCAGACTGTTGATAGAACGCTCCACAAGCCCGTGCCCTCCGAAGAAGGAGTGAACCCTGTCGTTGGAGACGGGCACGTAGGAAAGGCCGTTCATCGTTCCAACCCATTTTCCACCTTTCTTGTCGCGGGCAATAGTCCGCACATCGTCGTCGCTCATCTTTGCCGAGACGGTAAGCTTGTCTATCACTCCCTTCTCCGGATCAAAATGGATAAGCCCGTGGCTCGTACCCGCCCAGACTGAATTATCGGTAAGACAGGGCTCGATTGAAAAAGTAGCGCCTTCCAGGAAGGGCTGCTGATCGATATGCAGCAGACGGTCGGTCTTCAGATCATAGCAGGCTATGCCTCCGTAAAGCCCGATCCATATCTTATCATCAGGAGTCCGCTTCAGGCATGCTGTGTAAGGATTGGTGAGCTGGTCGCCGTCAGGGTCTATCGGAAGCCATGTACGTTCCCCCGTAGTTTGATTATAGCGCATGACGCCCATCCCGTGCACGGCCACGAAAAACTCTCCGGGACGCCCTGAAACGACATCCAGATCGGTATAAATGCCCGGGAGGTCGATCAACCTGCTCAGCGCACCGGACTGCAGGTCAAGTTGCCATACGCCATCGGAAACCACGCTCACTATCGCAGTGTTGCCCTCCACATCAATATTAGAGATATTGCCGCCACCGGGGATACATGTCTGAAGCAAAAGCCGGCCGTCGGGCGCGACCATAGCGACGCGACCTTTGTCGATACCTATAAGGACGTTGCCCTTCCATACCCCCATAGCACTGAAACCACCTACATAATCGGGGAAATAATCGGTGATTTTCCGATATACGAAAGGCATCGGACTCGCAGGCACCATCACGACACCCCTATAGTTGCATCCGAGCCAGAGATTACCGTCGGGAGCGCTGTAAGCGGCACCTATGACCGCTGCGGAAATCTTGATAAACGGACAATGCAGGCCGGAGCATTCAGTCACCTCATCGCTTCCGGCAGAGACTTTCCACACACCGCGACCCTCGGTGACTATAAAGACCTCCGCACCGGAAGAGTTGGAAAGATTATTGATCGCTGTAAGGCCGCCGGCTGTCAGCCGTCTTATCTCTCCGGTAGCAGGATAGAAACGGAAAAGCGCATCATAGACCGCGATGAGAAGATTTCCGTCAGCCTCGAGCGACAACGCCTTGATATACACCCCTTCCGCCACAGGATAGCGCGTAAGTTTTCCATTCTTAGCCATGACGTAGAGAGTGCCGCTGTCAGTGCCCATATAGATACGCCCGGAGGGGGAGGCAACTATTGTATTTACCGATTTCTCTTCAGTGCCGCACTCATACTTCACAGCTGTGGGATGCTCCCCCTTGTCGTCAACCACATAGACGCCTACTCCCGACACTACAAAAGTGACGGTTTCGTCGGGCTGCTCAGTCATGGATATGATGTAACCGAGGAAATTTTTAGAGGGAATAGGAATCGGCTTGAATGTATCCTCGGTGCTGTTATACAGATTCAGGCCGTTGGCAGTAGCCACCCACACACGGCCCTTGGTGTCGCACATCACGTCAAGCACACGGCTGTCGCTGAGCGAGCCCTGACGATTGTCGTCGTGGCGGTAAATGTCATAACTGTTGCCATCAAAACGCAGGAGTCCGCGGTCAGTGCCAATCCAGATGAAACCGTCATGATCCTGACAGAATGAGCTGAAGACTCCCGACAGCGAATTGACATCGGTGTAAAGGTATGCAGTCTGCAGATCTGCGGGGGCCAGGGCTCTGACACTGAGAGCCGCAAGACATATAAATAATGTTATGAAAAAGTTTCTCATGATGATGATTAGCTATCAATCGCAAGTCAATCAAACCACCTCATCCACGATGAGGCTATAACTCTGCAAAGATAGTTAAAAAATGCGACATATCCGCATCTTTTTAATAAAAAAAGCATATATCACCTTATTTTCAAGCATCTTAAACTTGCCAGGCAGTAAAGGCATTCAGCTTGCATTACAGCAAAAATTCGATGATCATGCAGCGAGTCGCAATTCGCCTCAACCCGCAAAAGTTGATTCCGGAAATTTGGATTATCGAATAATTTGTATTAACTTAGAGGCTCAATTCAATTTTCATGCACAAACTGACACCTTTTATCAACATACGCACCGATTTCGGCTTCAAGAAGATGTTCGGAACGCCTGAGAACAAGCAGATGGAGGAAAAGGATTGGAATGATTGCGAAAATGAGACTGAACGGTTAATGTATCTGATCAAGAATATGGATAAGCTGGATAAGAATTCTGAAATTTACAAGTGCAGGTCGTATCAGGACTTCTTTGATGCGGCCGAGACTGACAACATGGTCAATGACGAGGCCGTGGCCTACATCCAATCGCTGCAGAGACTCGAAGATATACAGTCGGCTTTCGACTACCAGACAGAGGCTGCCAGAGCACAGGGCATAGACGAAGGACGCGCTGAAGGCAGAGCTGAAGGCAAGGAGCAGACTTCACGTGAATATGTGACAAACATGCTGAAGGCCGAGCTGGAACCAGAATTCATTCATAAGATAACCGGGATGCCTATACAAGAGATAAATAAACTCAGATAATAAAAGAAAACATATCATGAATACACGACGCACCCTTATATCATACCTACTGACACTTCTGGCGCTCGCTTCAACATTACCTGTGCTCGCAATAGATCATCCGGGCGCGACAACTGTAAATTCCGACGCCGGGTCATTCCCACTCATCTCTGACACATCCGGCACCATCAATCCCACCGCCATCCTTATCGCCGAAGATGACCTTCCCGGCATTTCTATCGCCGCTGAGAATCTCTCGGACGATTTCAGGAAAGTCTGCGGCACGGCAGCCCCTCTTATCCGCCACAATGCCACAACAGGAGATTTACCCAAAAGTCTGATAATAGCAGGCTCGACAGACAGCCCTCTGATCAAAGGGCTGATGAAGAAACGTCTCATTCCGGAGTCTGAACTCAAAGGAAAGTATGAGAAATATATAATCTCAACCGTAGACAACCCTATTCCCGGAGTTGAGCAGGCCCTCGTAGTTGCCGGAAGCGACCGCAGAGGCACAATCTATGGCATCTACGAAATTTCCGAACAAATCGGCGTATCCCCCTGGTATGACTGGGCCGACGTTCCTCCCCTGCACCGCACAACCCTATATATGGCACCCGGAACATATACGGCCGGAGAACCGGCGGTGCGCTACCGCGGCATCTTCCTCAACGATGAAGGGCCTTGCCTCATGCAATGGGTGAAAAACACATACGGCACCGACTACGGCGACCATCGCTTCTATGCAAGAGTGTTTGAGCTTCTGCTGCGTCTGCGCGCCAACTTTTTATGGCCGGCCATGTGGGCATGGGCTTTCTATGCCGATGATCCGGGAAACAGCCGCACAGCAGACGAAATGGGAATAATTATCGGCACGTCACATCATGAGCCAATGGCGCGTAACCATCAGGAATGGGCCCGCCACCGTAAAGACTACGGGGCCTGGAACTATCAGACAAACCAAGCCACCATCGATGAATTCTTCACCGAAGGAATACGACGCATGAAGGGAACGGAAGATATCGTCACTATAGGTATGCGCGGTGATGGCGACGAGGCCATGAGCGCCGAGGCCGACATAGCGCTTCTCAAAAAAGTAATCGACAACCAACGCAAAATCATATCACGTGAGTCGGGCAAGAAAGCAAAAGACGTTCCGCAGGTGTGGGCCCTTTATAAAGAGGTGCTTGACTACTACGACGGAGGCCTGCGCACTCCCGACGACGTGACATATCTACTGTGTGACGACAACTGGGGCAACCTGCGCAGACTCCCGAATGCTGAGGAAAGAAAGCATCCCGGCGGCTGGGGCATGTATTACCATGTAGACTATGTTGGAGCTCCACGCAACAGCAAGCTCCTAAACTGCACACCGATACAAAACCTATGGGAACAGATGGAACTTGCCTACGACTACGGGGTAGACCGACTGTGGATCCTTAATGTAGGCGATCTCAAGCCGATGGAATATCCCATAACCCTCTTCCTCGACATGGCATGGAATCCCAAGCAGTTCACCGCAGCAAACCTTCTATCGCACACCGAACGCTTCTTCGAGCAGCAGTTAGGCCCCGATCAGGCTAAGGAAGCTGCACGCATTTTCAATCTTCTCTGCAAATACAACGGGCGTGTCACTCCCGAGATGCTTGACAGCCACACCTACTCGCTTCGCACCGGAGAATGGAAAAGCGTTGCCGATGACTATGCCCGTCTTGAGGCGGAAGCCCTGCGGCAGTATATCGGCCTGCAGCCCGAACAACGAGACGCTTACAATGAGCTGATACTCTTTCCCCTGCAACTCATGAGCAACCTTTATCAGATGTATTATGCCCAGGCGATGAATCATCAGGCATACAACGCGGGGTTGCCCGAGGCAAATGAGTGGGCCGATCTTGTGAAACGTTGTTTTGAACGCGACCAGGCCCTGATGCGCTCTTATAATAAAGAGATAGCCGGAGGGAAATGGGACGGCATGATGATACAGAAGCATATCGGCTACAAGAGCTGGAACGACAACTTCCCGGCCGACATGATGCCGAAAGTGTATTATGCGGACTCAGATGCTGAAGGAGGCTACATTTTTGATGCCGAAGACGGAGTCATCGCAATCGAAGCCGAGCACTACAACGCGGCTGACAACGCGACTTCAGGAGCAGAATGGGAAGTGATTCCCCATATCGGACGCACTCTCAGCGGCATCGCCGTCAGACCTTATACTGAAAGTCCCAAAGGGGCCGCCCTGCATTATGCAGTGACCATTCCGGAAGGCACCGACAGCGTTAAAGTGCACGTCATCACCAAATCCACACTTGCCTTCGAGAGAACGGAGGGGCACCGATACAGCATAGCATTTGATGATGAAACACCTGTGGTAGTGAACTTTAACGCAGACCTGAATGAAAATCCAGAGAATATCTATTCAGTATTCTATCCCACGGTAGCGCGCCGCGTCGTTGAGAAGACCGTAAGCCTCCCCGTCTCAAAGACAGGAAAGAGGAAACTTACAATCAGCCCGCTCGATCCCGGCATCGTATTCGAGAAAATCGTGATAGATCTGGGAGGCTACGAGCCCTCTTACCTCTTCGGCAAGGAATCTCCCCGCAGAAGGAAGTGACCGCGACCCATCAATAACGGTCGCGGGTCACGATGGTGTCTTTCCAGAGATGATCTTTCGGGAAAGGCTCACCACCCCATGCCTTCTCCTGAGTGACGGGTTGAGGAGCCTCCGTCCAGAAAGGATGCGAGGCAGGAAGGCCCAGCGGGAGCAATGAGAGCGAAGTCATGTAGAGTGAGCCGTTATTGGTGTACCAGTCGGCTATATTAGGCTGACGCCCGGCAAATCCTATGGTCAGGAACCCTCCCTCGTTGAAGTTTTCCTTTCCGTCATACATTCTGTGCATCACCTTAGTTAGACCGTTGCGTACCTGACCGTTGGTCAGGCCGGCGGGCAACTTCTCATATAACGCCATCATGGCAAGCGGCTGCATCGTTGCCATTCGGTAGGGAATGCTGCGGCCGAACACAGGGAAGGTTCCTTCGGGCGAGATGAAGCGCTCAAGCACGATACTGTATTTCTGTGCGCGCTGCAGGGCACGCTCATAATATCTGCCATAGTCGATGCGGTTTCGTTTTCCACTCTCCTCCATCGTCTTCAGGGTCTCAAGATACATTGGATGGAACACGTAACTGCTGTAGTAGTCGAAAGTGAAATCAGGGCCGTCGGCATACCATCCATCGCCGGCATACCATTCTTCAACTTTTCTTACGGCTGAATTCACCCTGTATTCGTCGCAGTCCGCACCGGCTTTGGCAAGGAAGCTCTCGATGATGGACGAGAAGAGCAGCCAGTTGGTATAGGGCGGATCTATCCTTCGCATACCGGTAAATTCTTTGATGTATCTTTCTTTAGTAGTGTCATCGAGCGGAACCCACAACTGATCATAAGCCCTGATGAAAGACTCTGCGACGTAGGCGGCATCCACGAGAGCTTGCCCCTCACCCTGCCAGAGCAGATAGTCAGGGCTATCAGGATCCACGGCATTAGCATAACTCTTCAGCGCCCACTCCCTGAGCCTCGCGCGCATCCTGCCTTCTTCAGAGTCATCATCGGGAAGGGCGAGCCAAGGAGCAAGACCCGCCATGAGGCGTCCGAATGTCTCCATGTAAGCCACTTTCTTGTTACGTCCGTCC
>CAMWXO010000012.1 GCA_947178245.1 uncultured Porphyromonadaceae bacterium | reverse complement strand
GCCTTGTCTTTCCGGAAGGCATCGAGCAGCGCGTCGGTGGCCTGCTCCATTAGGGCTGCATCGTGGTCGTCGGGCATTCCGTCGGGGCCCGGCTTGTAATCCCATGAAGCGGTGACCCGTATCGGAAATTTGCCGGGCTTCATCCATTTTTCAATGTCGTCGCGTCCGGTCACGATGATTGTCTGTCCGTCTTCTGACTCGGCTGGATATGTCCAGAATTTCATTGAAGTGGAGTTTTAAGTTTTTAGATTGGCGAACTGAAGTTCGCCGCAGTAAGATGAGGGTTCTCAGTTTTCGGATTGGCGAACTGAAGTTCGCCGCAGTAAGATGAGGGTTTTCAGTTTTCGGATTGGCGAACTGAAGTTCGCCGCAGTAAGTTAAGAGTTTTCTATTGAGGGATTGTCGGGTTCGGTTTCCTCTTCAGATTCAGCTTCTTTCTTCTCGTAGGCATCTACGATTCGCTGCACGAGCGGATGGCGCACGATGTCTTTCTTCTCAAACTCGATTATCCCGATTCCTTTCACTCCGCGCAATATCCGCAGGGCCTGAATGAGTCCGCTCTGCACGGCGCGGGGGAGGTCGATCTGCGTGGCGTCGCCGGTCACGATCATCTTTGCGTTGTGGCCGAGTCGCGTCAGGAACATCTTCATCTGGTGGCGCGTGGTGTTCTGTGCCTCGTCGAGTATGATGATGGCGTCGTTGAGTGTGCGTCCGCGCATGAAGGCGAGAGGTGCTATCTGTATGGTGTCGGTCTCCATGTATTCCTTCAGTTTCACTTGCGGAATCATGTCTTCCAGAGCATCATACAGAGGCCTCAGATAAGGGTCGATCTTGTCTTTCATATCGCCCGGGAGAAATCCCAGTTTCTCGCCCGCTTCCACCGCGGGGCGTGAGAGGAGTATGCGTCGGCACTGACGGTTTTTCAGGGCCGCCACCGCCAGCGCGATGGCGATGTAGGTCTTGCCCGTTCCGGCAGGCCCGAGAGCGAAAGTGAGGTCGTTTTCGGCGAAGGATTTCACCATTTTCGCCTGATTCGCATTGCGCGGGGCTATGGGCCGTCCGTTCTGTCCGAAAATGATCACCCCTTCGGCGTCGATGGCTTTCGGCGCGTCGCCCTTCACGATGTCGATGATGGCGTCTTCAGTGAGTTTGTTGTATTTCACCGCGAACTCCTCGATGCGGTGTATTTTCTCCTCGAAGTCGAGTGTCTCCGCCTCTTCTCCGATAGCCTTGATCACATTGCCACGGGCCGCGATCCTCAATTTAGGGAAGAGGTTGCGTATGAGGCTCACGTTATTGTTATTGACCCCATAAAACGTATGGGGATCAATCTGATCTATGATAATAGTTCTTTCGTTCATCCGATAAGGTGGTGAAGTTAAGAGTTTTCAGTTGTCAGTTGAGAATAAGGTCTTTAAAGTCTCTAAGGTCTCTAACGTCTCTAAGGTCTTTAAAGCCTCTAACGTATGCGTAAAACTTCATTCTCAATTCTCAATTCTCAATTAAACTCCATTCTCAATTCTCAATTCTCAATTAAGCTCCATTCTCAATTCTCAATTCTCAATTAAACGAAGTTACCCCACCGATCCCTCGAGAGTGATCTGCAGGAGTTTCTGTGCCTCAACCGCGAATTCCATGGGGAGCTTGTTCATCACGTCTTTGGCATATCCGTTCACTATGAGCGCCACAGCCTCTTCCATCGGTATTCCGCGCTGCTGGCAGTAGAAAAGCTGGGCCTCGTTTATCTTTGACGTGGTGGCCTCGTGCTCCACGGTTGAGCCGTTGTTGGCTACGTCGATGTAGGGAAACGTATGGGCCCCGCAGCGGTCGCCGAGCAGCAGCGAGTCGCACTGGGTGAAGTTGCGGCATCCTTCGGCCTTCGTTGCCACTTTAACGCCGCCCCGGTAACTGTTTTGCGACATTCCGGCCGATATGCCCTTGCTCACGATGGTAGACTTCGAGCGCTTGCCGAGATGTATCATCTTGGTGCCGGTATCGGCCTGCTGGTGATTGTTGGTGACGGCCACCGAGTAGAATTCCCCAACGCTCTCGTCACCCTTCAGGATGCACGAGGGATATTTCCAGGTGATGGCCGAGCCGGTCTCCACCTGAGTCCAGCTCACTTTCGACCGGAAGCCGCGGCAGAGCGCGCGCTTGGTCACGAAGTTGTAGATGCCTCCCTTGCCGTCCTTGTCACCGGCATACCAGTTCTGCACCGTGGAGTATTTCACTTCGGCGCGCTCCTCGGCTATTATCTCCACGATGGCGGCATGCAGCTGGTTTTCGTCGCGCATCGGTGCGGTGCAGCCCTCAAGGTATGAGACGTAGGCGTCGTCGTCGGCTACGATGAGCGTGCGCTCAAACTGCCCCGTGCCCGAGGCGTTGATGCGGAAATAGGTGGAGAGTTCCATCGGGCAGCGCACTCCCTTGGGGATATAGACGAAAGAGCCGTCGGAGAAGACCGCCGAGTTGAGGGCCGCGAAAAAGTTGTCGCGGTAGCTGACCACGCTCCCGAGATATTTCCTGACAAGATCGGGATAATCTTTCACAGCCTCGGAGAAACTGCAGAAGATGACACCCATTTCTGCAAGTTTTTCGCGGTGGGTGGTCTTGACGCTCACCGAGTCCATCACGGCGTCTACGGCCACTCCTGCCAGATGCTTCTGCTCCTCGAGCGAGATGCCGAGTTTATTGAAAGTCTTCACGAGCTCCGGATCCACCTCATCCATGCTTTTCTTCAATTCTTTCTGCCGCGGGGCGGCATAGTAGCTGATGGCCTGGAAGTCGATGTCGGGTATGTCGAGATGAGCCCAGCGGGGCATGGTGAGAGTGAGCCAGTGGCGGTAGGCCTTCAGGCGGAAATCAAGGAGCCATTGGGGTTCTCCCTTTTTCTCCGAGATGAAGCGGATCACGTCTTCCGACAGGCCCGGGGGCACTATATCTGTGTCGATATCCGATGTGAATCCGTATTTGTATTCGCTTTCAGTAGTGTGGCGTAATATGTCGTTGCTGTCGGTTTCCATACGATAGATGATTGGGGTGTTGTGCACCCGACTACAAAGATACAACAAATTATTGAAAAAAATAACTTACAGTCATGAAAAAAATCTCTCCGTCCCGCCCCTTACGTTGAGGTAAGACGTAAATTTGCGCGGGTCGTTTTTTTTGAGTAATTTTGCTGTTGAATCATGGAAACAACCGGACGCATAGATAAGCAATTGGAAGAGAGCGTAAGAATCGCGCTCCGGGACTTCGGTGTAGGTATTCTGGCGGAAGATCGGTTGATGGGAATTTTAAAGGATTATCAGGGGTTCAGATACTTCTCTGCTGCTGAATACATAGTCAGGACGCTGATTGCCGACGGAACTTTCTCCCGCCTCCATTCTGCTGCAAGTGGCGATAAGAAAGTTCAGGATTATCTTTTACGGGAAACCGCGCGGCTCAACAGGAAATATGGATTTTCGCGTACTTATCTCCAGCGCATACTTCTATCGTTTACAGCAGGATTCGGGTATCCCGTTTATAATATTAAGATCGAAGATATTAAGATAGTAGGCAATAAAGATACAGAAGCCAATCAGAGTCCTCGCCCGCAACCTCAGCCTCAACCGACTCCAAAACCGAATTCCAACTCCAATACAACTAAAACCCCGGGGGGAAACGCCCGAAAGAATCCATCTGCTGGATGGTCGTTCAGGAGGGCAATGATTATCTCGGGAATCTTGCTGGCGGGTGTATGCATTCTATCTTTCTATGATATCTCAGCCAACAAGGATAACAATAATCCACTGATAAAAGAAGTGCCCGTCGACGATCAAACCGATACGATAGTGACGGCTCACGCCGATACTATTGACCACGATCTCATTAATGAGATTTTAGAAAAGTATGCCAAACATAATCAAAAAGGACGTTGGAGGGAATCGACAGAGTCAGAAGATTATGAATCTGAATATGAGGAGGGCTATGAGGATGGCTATGAAGATGGCCTTGCAGAGTGAAAAGCAAGGAGTGGCAAATAAGATGTCAATGAGTCTTCTTCATTGATTCTACAATAGCCGGGAAGGATTCGTGGATGCTGAAAGGGCGTTGCCTGATATCCAAAATTCCTCGTCAGCCGTGATTGATATTTCAGAATATTTTATTAACTTTGCAAAACAGGTAAAGCATAATCTTTGATGGCTTTTTGTGTTCTCAATGGATAAAAAGACTCTTGAATTTGTGACATACTGCATAAGCAGACTGGCGCAGCATCTCAAGCTGAGCCAAAGCGATATATATGGCCGTCTGAAGCGATCAGGTATACTTTATGGCTACATTGTGCCCTCTTATGACGTTCTTCATACTTTCAGTTCACGTTATCTGCTGGAAGACCTCATCGATTATATGCGGGAGAAAGGAGTGTTACCCCAATGAAGCTCTATCATTCATCCAATGTCACTGTAGAACGGCCTGATACTGCTCATTCACGAGATTTTCTTGATTTCGGGAAAGGATTCTACCTGACCTCCCTTTATGATCAGGCTGAGAAATATGCCCTGCGTTTCCTTCGCCGACAGCAGAATGCGTGGCTTAATTCGTATGAATTTATCTACGATCCTGCCAAATGGAAGGTGCTTGAATTTGTTGCATACGATAAGGAATGGCTTGACTTTATATCGAAATGCAGGGCTGGTGAGGATGATTCGGATTATGATATTGTAATTGGAGGAATTGCTGATGACAAAGTGATTCAGACGCTCGACCGGTACTTTTCCGGGGAATTATCTGCTGAAGAAACACTGGGACTACTGAAATATGAGAAACCCAATAACCAATATTGCATTCGCTCTAAAAAAATGCTTGATGAATGTCTGAAACATATAGAGAGTCGTCAACTATGACCGAAGAAAGTAAAATAGCTTTGAGGGCCACAAAGGTTGCCAACATAATAATGAGTCTGTGTGAACTCTACCGAATCCCGCTTCCGGATGCGACCGACATCTATTATAATTCTATGACTGCGGATTTAATTGAAAAGGGAGTCTCAGATCTGCATTGCAGGAGCGACAAGTATCTTGCTACTTTGGTGTGGGAAGAATTTGAGGAAACAAAGGTGGGGAAGAAGCGGCTGGGCTAATTCTCATTATAGTTGTGTTATAGTTGTGCGCTAAGAGGATTAATATTGCGCGGGTCGTTTTTTTTGAGTAATTTTGCAGGATGAATTATGCAACTCATATATTGCCCAATGGTCTGAGGGTGGCTGTCTCGCACACCGATGCCCGCGTAGCCTACATCGGAGTGGCAGCCGGCAGCGGCAGCCGCGATGAGGAGCCGCAACGCCATGGTCTCGCTCATTTTGTGGAGCATACATTATTCAAGGGAACACTCCGGCGACGCTCCTCGGCCATCTCCCGACGTATGGAGAGCATCGGCGGCGAACTGAATGCGTGCACGTCGAAAGAAGACACCATCATCTATACGAGCGCACCGGCCGGCAATGCCGACAGGGCTCTCGAACTGCTCGCCGACATTGTGGCAAACTCTACCTTCCCCGCGTCTGAACTGGAGACGGAGCATGAGGTGGTGGTGGAGGAGATAAAGTCTTATCTCGACACTCCCTCTGAAAATGTCTACGACGAGTATGAGGAGCGCATCTTCGCGGGCAGCGCGCTGGCCCACAATATCCTTGGCACTCCCGAGAGCGTGCGCGCTCTCACTACGGCCGACTGCCGCGATTTTCTCGACCGCAATTATACGCCGGAGAATATGGTGGTCTATATCTCGGCTCCTGATAATCCCGACAGGATGATAAGGCTCGTGGAGAAGTATTTCGGGCATCTGCATTTTCCGACGCGAAGGCTCGAGAGAATCGAGCCGCGTATGGCGGAGCGATTCAGCAATGTGGTGGACAATGACGGCTTTCAGGCACATACCATCTATGGAGCGCGCACATTCTCGCGTTTCGATAGCCGGCGTTTCGCCCTCTATCTGCTTAGCAATTATCTTGGAGGCCCCTGCATGAGCAGTCGGCTCAACGCCGAGCTGAGGGAGAAGCGTGGGCTGGTCTATAGCGTGGACAGTTTCGTCTCGAATTTCAGCGATGCAGGACTCTTCTCCATATATATCGGTTGCGACCGAAAGAATGTAGATAAATGCTTGAGAATGACGCGCAGGGAGCTCGACAGGCTCATGCAGGACAGGCTGTCTGACCGCGTCCTCGACCGCATCAAGAAGCAGTATTGCGGCCAACTTCTGGTGAGCACAGACAACCGCGAGAATATGGCGATGGGAATGGGGAAAAGCATGCTTCACCACGGCCGCATCTACGACCCCTCGCACACGGCGGAGCGCATAATGGCCGTGACGGCCGACGAGGTGCGCGAAGTGGCGGCCCTGCTTGCTGAAGACCGATGCAGCCGGCTGACGATATGCTGATAATAATTTAGAATTGGTTGCCTCACTCCTCAATCCACAACTCTTAACTTACTGCGGCGAACTTCAGTTCGCCAATCTTCAAACAGACAACTGAAAATTGAGAATCGATAAGATTGACTTAGGGGAGCGGCCGGTAGTGCTCGCCCCGATGGAGGATGTCACCGACCCTTCGTTCCGCCTGATGTGCAGGGAGCAGGGAGCGGCCATGGTCTATACGGAATTCGTGTCGGCCGAGGCACTCGTGCGCAATATCAACTCCACTACCCGCAAGCTTGAGATCGACAGCCGCGAGCGCCCGGTGGCCATCCAGATCTATGGAAGGGACGCCGATGCCATGGTGGAGGCGGCAAGGATAGTGGAGAAGGCGCAGCCCGATATCATCGACATTAATTTCGGATGCCCGGTGAAGAAAGTAGCCGGAAAGGGCGCGGGAGCCGGAATGCTGCGTGAGCCCGGGAAGATGCTCGCCATCACGAAGGCTGTGGTGGATGCCGTAGCACTCCCTGTCACTGTCAAGACCCGGCTTGGCTGGGACTGCGAGCACAAGATCATCACGGAGCTCGCGCCGAGGCTTCAGGACTGCGGCATCAAGGCGCTGACCATTCACGGGAGGACGCGCTCGCAGATGTATACCGGCGATGCCGACTGGACTCTCATCGGCGAGGTGAAGGCCGACCCGCGGATGGAGATTCCCATTATCGGAAACGGCGATATCAAGACTCCGGAGCAGGCCAAGGCAGCTTTCGATGCCTACGGTGTGGATGCCGTGATGATAGGACGTGCCAGTTTCGGCGCCCCCTGGATATTCCGCGAGGTGAGGCAATATCTCGATTCCGGCACGCTGCCTGAAATCCCGGTCAGCGAGAAATTCGACTTTCTGCGCCGGCAGATCAGGGAGTCTATCTCGCGCATAGACGAGATAAGGGGCATTCTCCACATACGGCGTCATCTTGCTGCCACTCCGCTGCTTAAGGGCATTCCAGACTTCAAGGAGACAAGAATTCGACTGTTAAGGGCCAATACCGAAAAACAACTTGAGGACTTACTTGTTGAGATAGAAGAGAGGTTCTTCGGCATGGCCGGCGATCCGCTACCCGCGATTTGACTAAACTATTAAACCACACAATTATTAATAAGGTAAAAAAGATGAGAAGACTGTTTGGAATCCTTCTGACCATGATGGCGGTGCTTACCGCCGGCACCATATCCGCCAAAGAATTCAAACTCCCCGTGGGGCAGTTCAGCAAGCTTTCGGTAGACGACAATGTAAATGTGGTCTACGTAGGGGGCGACGGCAGTCCCAGCCGGGTGGCTTACTCCGGAGCGGCGCATTATGCCAAAGCCTTCATCATCACGCAGAAAGGCAATAAGCTGCGCATTCAGGTTGAGACTCCATTCGTGGGAGACCCCGACCTCCCCACGCTTTATGTCTATTCCGACTTTCTTGATCATGCGTCGCTCTCAGCCGAGTCAACCCTTACGCTGAAGTCTGTGGCTCCCGGCTCAAAACTTGATATCTCGCTGATGGGCAACGGCAATATTGTGGCCAACGGATTGCGGGCCACCAAGATTTCGGCGTCCCTGAAGACCGGCAACGGCACCATCTCGCTTGGAGGACATTGCCAGCAGGGTGATTTCCTGATGTGCGGCAACGGCACCATCCAGGCCGATCGCCTCGAGGCCGAGAATGTCACCTGCAAGCTGGTGATGGGAAGCGGAAGCATAGGATGCTGGGCATTAGACCAGCTGAATATCAAAGGCATAGGCAATACGAAAATCTACTATAAAGGTCAGCCCGAGATAAAGAAGAAGGGTGGAGGAAAGGTGTTCTCAATCGACACCGACACCATAGAGGTGCAGTAAGCAAAATATAACGTGAGCCTGAAGGGTGCTACTGTAAAGACCTTGAAGTGGAACACGCTCGACCGCGTGGCCACTCAGGTGCTCTATGGACTGAGCGGCATAGTGCTTGCCAACATGCTCAGCAAGAAAGATTTCGGTCTGGTAGGCGTCTTGTCCGTCTTCCAGGCCTTCGCCATTCTATTCGTTGATTCCGGCTTCGGGGCCGCCCTGCTGCAGAAGAAAGATCCCGACCGCGAAGACTACAGCACCGTATTCTGGTTTAATCTCGGTGTCAGCATCGTGATCTATGCCATCCTCTATGCGCTGGCCCCCGAGATAGCCACTTTTTTCGGCGATGAGCGCCTCGTGGCCATGAGCAGGGTGATGTTTCTCGCCTTCGTGCTCACCGGACTCGGGATAGTGCAGACCAATCGCCTGATGAAGCGCATGGACGTGAAGCATATCGCGCTGGCCGATCTCGTGGCCCTGACCCTCTCGTCGATTCTCGGCATAGTGCTGGCCTTGGGCGGCTTCGGGGCATGGGCAATAGTGTGGCAGTCTGTGGCGCTTGCAGCCCTGAAGAGCGGATGGCTCTGGATGACGGGTGGATGGAGGCCTTCGGCGGTTTTCTCCATGAGGTCGCTCCGCGATATCAGGAATATCGGGCTGAGCGTATTCACGACCCAGTTTTTCAACACCCTCTTTCTCAATATCTACCAGTTCGTCATCGGCAAATGGTATTCCCTCTCGCAACTCGGCAGCTACACGCAGGCCGACAAGTGGAGCAAGATGGGAAGCGCCTCGCTCTCGCAGATACTGACTTCATCGTTCGTGCCCGTGCTGAGCAGGGTGCAGGACGATATCGAAGCGTTCCACCGCTACATGCGGCGCATCGACCGCTTCACAGCCTTGATCACCTTCCCCTCATTAGGTCTGCTCGCAGCCTGCGGCGGCAGTATATTCCATTTCCTGTTCGGCACGAAATGGGATGTGGCCATTCCCCTCTTCCAGGTGCTCTGCATAAGGGGCATAGGCACGGTGTTCGTGTCGCTTTTCGGCAACTACATGATGGCTCTCGGTCATGGGAAGCGGCTTGTGGGCCTTGAAGTGGTGAAGGATGCGGCTACGGCCGTGGCTCTTCTCGCCACAGTCTTCACGATGAGCCTCGAAGCACTCGTATGGGGGCAGCTGGGAGCGACGCTTGTCACATGGATAGCGGCGGCTTTCATGGTGAGACGCAGCACGGGCTATGGCGTCATGTCGCTCTTCCGCGATGTCATTCCCTTCATTGCGGCAGCAGGCGTGGCGGTGATTGTCGTTGTCTTGATTCCGGTGCCTGGAGGCGACATCTCGCATCAGCTCAATATCACGTCGCTCATATCGCTCGCGCTTCAGCTCGCGGCAGGAGCAGCGGCCGCAGTAGCAGTGCTTGCCATGCTACGGGTTCCCGAGATTCCCGAAGCTGTAGCCTATCTCAGGAAAAAGATATGAGAAAAGGAGGCAGGGCCTGTGAAAGCCGAGCCTCCTGTTCAGTTGGAAGTTGAGGATTGAGAGTAAGGCCTTTAATTGAGAGTAAGGTCATTAAGGTCATTAAGGTCATTAAAGTCTTTAAAGTCATTAAGGACTCCTAAGTCTCCGGAAAACTCAATTCTCAATTCTCAATTCTCAATTAGAAGAAATTCTCAATTCTAAATTCTCAATTCTCAATTCCAAATTAGAATCAGTAGTATTTCCCGAAGTCTGCATGGCTCATGTCGCCGCAGTCGATAAAGCTCTCGTGCAGGGCGAAGGCCGCGTGCAGATTGTGGGGTGTGTGAGCGAGTGCACCCTTGTTGGCCAGCTTGAGATAGTCCCAGAGAAGCTGCTTGTAGGCCGGATGGGCGCAGTTCTCGATAATTGCCTCGGCGCGCTGACGCGGATCCTTGCCACGCAGATCGGCTACGCCCTGCTCAGTGATGAGCACCTTCACGGAGTGCTCGGAGTGGTCGATGTGTGAGCACATGGGCACGATGGCCGAGATCTTGCCGCCCTTCTGCACCGACGGGCAGGAGAAGATCGAGAGATATGCGTTGCGGGTGAAGTCGCCCGAGCCTCCGATGCCGTTCATCATCTTGGTGCCGAGCACGTGGGTGGAGTTCACGTTGCCGTAGATGTCGGCTTCGAGAGCGGTGTTCATGGCGATCACACCTATGCGGCGCACCACTTCCGGACTATTGGAGATTTCGCCCGGACGCAGCAGGATCTTGTCGCGGAAGAAGTCGATGTTCTCCATGAAGTGGAGCATCGCGTCGTCAGAGAAGGTCATGGCGCATGTGGAGGCGAACTTGCAGTGACCCTGCTCCATGAGAGTCATCACGGCATCCTGGATCACCTCGGTATACATCTCGAAGGGAGGCACCTCGGGGTTCTCGCCGAGTCCGTAAAGCACGGCATTGGCCACATTGCCCACGCCGGACTGTATCGGGAGGAATTCTTTCGGTATGAGGCCCTGGCGCAGCTGGGAGACGAGGAAGTTGCATACGTTTTCCCCTATCATGTGCGTTACTTCATCAGAGGGAGCGAACGGCTTCACGCCTTCCGAGTCGTTGGAGGGTACCACGCCGATGATCTTCTTCGGGTCGATGTGGAGCACTGTCGAGCCGATGCGGTCGCTGGGCTTGTAGATGGGTATCTCGCGGCGGTGAGGAGGGTCGAGGGGCACGTAATTGTCGTGGAAACCGCGGAACGAAGTCTTGTAATAGCTGGAATACTCAAGAATTATCTTCTTGGCTTTCTGTGCGAGGGTGGGAGTCATGCCCAGTCCGGCTCCAAGGATTACGTCGCCGCTCGGGTTCATCTCCGTCACCTCGATGATGGCTACGTCGATATCGCCGTAGAAGCCGTAGCGGATATCCTGCGCCACGTGCGAGAGGTGTGCGTCGAAATAGTTGATGGCCTGGGCGTTGATGGCCTTGCGCGAGTCGCCGTGGCCCTGATAGGGGGTGCGGATGGCGATGGCGTCGGCACGTGCGAGCTCGCCGTCTACGTGGTCGTTGGTCGATGCGCCCGTGAAAAGATTGATCTTGAAGGGGAGGCCTTTCTCATGGAGTTCCCTGGCGCGTTTGGCCAGAGCTACTGTTACAACTTTCGGAGTACCGGCGGCCGTGAAGCCCGATAATCCTACATTATCACCGTTTTTGATGTAGGAAGCAGCCTCTTCTGCTGAAATAAATGGTATACTCATTTGTAACGATTAGATTTATTTGGTAATTTTGCACAAATTTAGGAATAATCTTTGAATTAAAAAATAGTATGGACAAAGTTTTTTGCCTCGCAGATGATAAAAATTGCACTTTTCCGCGGAAAGTGCGCATAGAGACCTACGGATGCCAGATGAATGTGGCCGATTCGGAGGTGGTGGCCTCAGTGATGGGAATGGCCGGATACGAGCTGACCGAAGACGACCGGGAGGCCTCCGCAGTGATCTTCAACACCTGCTCCATACGTGAGAATGCCGAGCAGAAGATATATCAGCGCATCAGCCACTGGAAGGCTTTCCGCCGCAAGGCGGGGAGGCGGATCATCATAGCCGTGATAGGGTGCATGGCCGAGAGGCTCAAGAAGAGCCTTATCGAGGACTATGGGGTGGACATTGTGGCCGGCCCCGACAGCTATCTGCAGCTTCCCGAGCTTTTCGCGGCAGCCGAGGCGGGAGAGAAGGCTATCAATATAGAGCTCAGCCTCACCGAGACCTACCGCGACGTGCTGCCGCGCCGCATCGGGGGCACGGGAGTGGGAGGCTTCATAAGCATAATGCGCGGATGCAACAATTTCTGCTCATATTGCATAGTGCCCTACACCCGTGGCCGCGAGCGCTCGCGCGAGCCTGAAAGCATCCTGCGCGAGCTCGCCGACCTCCGGGCCCGCGGCTTCAAGGAGGTGACATTGCTCGGCCAGAACGTGAATTCCTATCGCTATTCCGGCGACGACGGGAAGGAAGTGGACTTCCCGGCGCTTCTGGCGATGGTGGCCGAGGCGGCCCCCGACATGAGGGTGCGCTTCACTACGTCTCATCCTAAAGACATGAGCGACGCGACCCTCGAGGTGGTGGCCGCCCACCCCAACATAGCGCGCCATATCCATCTGCCGGTGCAGAGCGGAAGCGACAGCGTGCTCAAGGACATGAACCGCAAATACACCCGTGCATGGTATCTCGACCGCATCGCCGCCATACGCCGCATAGTGCCGGATGCGGGCATCTCGACCGACATGTTTACCGGTTTTCACGGCGAGACCGAAGAAGACTTCCTGCAGACGCTCTCGCTGATGCGCGAGGCGGCCTTTGACAGCGCCTTCATGTTCAAGTATTCGGAGCGCCCCGGCACGTATGCTTCGAAGCATCTGCCCGACGACGTGCCGGAAGATGTGAAGGTGGAGCGTCTCAACCGCATGATAGCGCTTCAGAATGAACTGAGCCTCGAGTCAAACCGCCGCGATGTGGGCCGTGAGTTCGAGGTGCTTGTGGAGGGAGTGTCGAAGCGCAGCAGCGATGAACTCTTCGGACGCACGTCGCAGAATAAGGTAGTGGTCTTCCCGCGCGGAGACTTCCGCCCCGGCGACTTCGTGAAGGTGCGCGTCACCGATGCCTCCTCCGCCACGCTGCGCGGCGAAGTGGTTCAGTGATTCAGGAAGGGAGTCAGGGCCTCGTTCGGCGCCCCGTTCTCGAAGCATCCTAAAGTGTAGCCTCCGTTATAGCCTTCCGGCGCCTCGGGCTCCCAATAGAATATGCCCTCCGAGTCAGCCTGCATGAGCCTCGTTATGAACTTGGCGCAGAGTGCGCCCTCATCGTATGGCATGCCCACTTCGCATATCATCACGGGGCGGCCGTAGCGATTCTTCAGATAGTCGATGTTGGCGATAGCGTCGTCAGCCACTCCGCTCCATCCGCCGGGATATCCGTTCTGGGCCGCCCAGAAGGGATAGATCGACATGCCTATCATGTCATACTTGCCGCCTGTCTGTTCAAACATGCCGAACATCCGGTCGAAGCGTTCGCGGTCATAACCGTTGTCGAGGTGCACTATCACTTTGGCATCGGGGAGCACGGCCTTCACGGCGTCGTAGCCGGCGTTGTTCAGGGCTGTCAGTTGCTCCGGGTTGTCGATAGAGCCTACAGGGAGCATCATGCCCGGAGTGGTCTCGTTGCCTATCTGCACCCATTCGGGAGTCACCCCGATATTCTTCAGGGCTGTCAGTGTTTCGGTCACGTGGTTGGCGAGAGCCTTCTTCTGGTCTTCAAACGAGAGGCTCTTCCAGTCTTCAGGCATTTCCTGCTGTCCGGGGTCTGCCCAATGGTCGGAGAAGTGAAAGTCGATCATGGTGCGCAGCCCAAGATCATGGGCGCGCTTCGCCTTTGCCATCACGTCGGGGATGGAGTTCCAGCCGTTCTTTGGATTGACCCATACACGCAGGCGTATGGAGTTGATGCCGCAATAGTCGCGCAGCAGCTGCATGCACTCCATTTCCTGCCGATCGGGAGTGGGAGTGTAGAATTTGTGGCCTTCGGCCTCGAGTTGCGAGAGCCAGCCCACGTCGGCGCCTTTTGCGAAATCTGAACGCTTGCCCGGCCCCGGGGTGTCGGCAGATTGAGCCGCCGCGCCTGAAGGAATGAGGCAGGCCAGCAGCATGACAAGTGTGGTGAATTTTTTCATGGTGGTAAGTGGGGTATAAGATATATATGACTTATATGACTTATAAGATATATAAGATTAATTTTACTCGAATATTGAAGAAAATCCCGCCCGGAGGCCCGGACGGGATTTGGTCTGTATCACTGTGTTCGCCTTATTTCTTCACTGCAGTGAATTTGGCGGGATAAGTGGTGAGATCAAGAGTGACGGTGTAGGTTCCGGCTCCGGGGAGCACGATGTTGTCGCCGTTGGTCACGAGGTTGTTCTCTGTTCCGCCGAGATTGATGTCCCAGCTGCCGTTTGCGCGGAATTTCCAGCCCTGTCCGTCGGTTACGGTGAGATCGGCAGTCCACTTGTAGAGGTCGTCGGAGGGAGTCATGACGATGTCTCCGCCCCAGCCGTTGAAGTCACCGATAAGGCCCCAGCTTGAGGTCTGGAAGAGAGTGAATGTCCACTCGTTGGCGTTGAGGTTGCAGAAGTAGAGTCCGGCATGGCCGATTACGATGTTGTTGCCGCTGTTGTGGCATACTCCATTGTAGACGTATGCGCCTTCCGATCCGCTCTCGGCGGGTGCGCTGCCTGCGCCGAAGTCACCGCTCCAGCCTGCCACGGGCGAGAACTTGAACTCTGTGCCGAGGTTCAGGAAGCCGTAGTAGTTCGTGTAGTCGGAGGTGAAGAGCGGCATCCATGCGTTGGAGCCCCAGTCGGCCCAGCCGTTGCCGGTGACGTAATAATTTTCAACTGCTGGCTTCACGGAATAGGTGTTGTCGAGCAGTTTGATCGATATTTCGCAGGGCACGTCGAGCGAGGGGAGGTCGGCAGCGTCGATATTTCCGGATGTAGCCGGCTCGAGGTCGCCGTAGATCACGTCAGACACCGTGCGGTCGTAGACGGGAAGGAAATACTTATGGCCGGCCAGAGGCTCGCCGTAGGCCACTTTCCACGCGTCGGAGCCGGGGAGAATCATCCATTTGTTGCCGAGAGCCGACGGCTTCTTCACGGTGATGGTGAATTCCGGGTCGTCATACTGGTTGATGTCGGAATGATTGAAGGCGATCATGTGGTCCCAGTCCCAGTTCTGGCCGTCGCCGAGCACGATGCAATACTGGCTGTCGAGTATCTTCTCGGCGGGCACGGGGATAAGGGTATAGACAGTATCCTGTGCAAGCCATCCGCCCAGCTGTCCGATAGAGATCGACTCGCCGCTTGCGGCTGTGGCCGTAAGGCTGGTGCGGCCGTAGAGCTGCTTCACAGCGGGGTCTTTCGAGAATTTCTCGGTGTACTGCGCCGCGATGGCGCCGATGCTGCCGTAGAGGTGCTTGTCGGTGCAGCTCACGGGCACTTCAATCACCTTGCTGAAGTCTTCCGATTCGGAAAGCTGGAGCTTGCCGGCGATCTGAAAGTCGGCCGGAAGACCCTTCACGTTGATGAAGCCGAGGTTTACGTCGCCGAGCGTGGGCTCGGTGGCGTCAATGTAGGTAAACGGATAATATTGTATATCCATAGCGCTTACGACCGGACCCTGAGGATTGATCTGGGCGATGCCGAGATCACTCTTGTCTTCGCATGAGGCGAGACCGAGAGCCAAGACAGTCAGAAGAATAGCACTGTATTTTTTCATATTTTCAGTTTTATGTTACCCCGCCGGGGCTGCTCCCGGCGGGATGATTGTCTTTGACCTTTTGTTTAAATTCCTTCGATGGTGATTGTGTAGCTGTTGAGGTCTACGGCCATCTTGATCTTGGAGGCTGTCCAGCTCGAAGACTTGAAGTTTCTCTTCTCCGCCACGATGGTGCCGATATAGGGGCCGGCCGCTACAGAGAAGTCCTGCTTGCCGTCTTCCGGGCCGAGGAAGTTGTTCTCCCAGTCGCCCAGCTTGGTGTAGAGTGCGAATTCCACGCCGTCGCCGGGGTTGGCCACGTCAAATGTTCCCTCATAGATGTTTGAGCCGGCCGGGGTCTCCTCCAGGGCGCAGTTGTCGCCGTCGATGTTCCAGCCCTGGAAGTTGCCGATGGCATAGATCTTCTTGCCCTCAGACTTCTGCATGGTGATCGACATGTCTTTGAAGTTTACGGTGATCTCGACGTTGCCGCCTGCCCATCCGTCTACCTTCCATGATCCTTTGCCCTTCTTGTCGCCCTTCTCGACGCCCATGAAGATCGGGCCTTCATAGAGGCCTTCGCTGTTGAAGGTGATGTCGATGGCATTGTCGGCGTCCTGTGAGCCTACCGAGTAGCTTTCCCAGTCGCCGAGGCTCTGATAGAATCTGAACGTGAACTTGCCGGCGGGAATAAATATGTTGCCATAGAAGATCTTGGTTCCGATTCCGGTCTCGTCGATATATAGCGACTCGCTGTTGATATCCCAGCCGTCGGGGTTGGCGTCGCCGATGATGTAGAGGCGTCCCGGCTCGCTGACGGGTATGTAGCTCGACACCTTTATGGCGATGGGGTTAGACCATATCTCGCTCTGCGGAGCGTTGGGGAGCGCTGCGTGCACACGCACAGCCACGTCCACCACCTCGTGGTTGTAGTTGTCCTGATCGAGGCCGTAGAGGGTATTGACAGCCTCGCAGAAGAGGGTGCCTCCAATGTTGATGACGGCCTGCTGTGTGGCCATGTTGAGAGTGTATGCCACGGGATTCCCGTCGCTTCCGAGGATGGAGTTGCCGTCTTCGGCATCACCTTTCGCCATAGCAGCGTCCCAGGTCAGGAAGTCGGCGGCAGACTTGGCGAGCTGCACCGTGTAGGTCGGGGTCACGCCCAGCCCGTAGTTAGGCTGCGACACGGTGAAAGTGATGTCGTTGAGGTTCTTGTAGTCCTCGTCGGCACGGAAGATATAGGTCTCGTTGGCCATCTCCGGAATGTTGAGCTTGAACTCGGTCGGAGTCTGCAGGCGGGGCTGTGTGTCTTCCACGCAGCTTGTGAGGGCAAGGCCCGCAAGCAGGGGAAGAGCCAGAAGTGATGATATCTTTTTCATTTCTTAAAAGCCGTTGAGTTTAACAAATTAATAGCCCGGGTTCTGCTTCATTGAGGAGCCGTAGGTGGCCACAATGTCGGCGGGGATCGGGAAGAGGTTCATGTATTCGGGAATACCGGCACCTTCACGCACATTGTTTTTCCATGCCCAGTTGTAGGTGTTTCCGGCAAACTTTCCGAAGCGTACGAGGTCGGTGCGGCGCACATTCTCCCAGTAGAGCTCGCGTGAGCGTTCGTCGAGAAGGTTGTCGAGGTTGAATGTGGCGTCGGCCCATGCGGTCACACCCGCGCGGTTGCGCACGAGGTTCACATAATTCAGGCCTGTGGCCTTGTCGCCGGCACCGCGTAGCGAGCATTCGGCAGCCATCAGATACACGTCGGCGAGACGGATGATGGGGAAGTCGGAGCTGGTGAAGTTCTCGGTCTGTGCGGGGAGGCCGTTCACCTCGGGCACGCCGGCCCAGTTGAATACCACGCCCTCTTCGTTGGTGTAGGTCTGGCGAGGCATCACGCCGTTGCCGTCGGCACGGCAGTTGGTGAACTTGACAGCAGCGTAGCCGCTGGTGAATTTGGAGAATTCATCGTTGGCTTTCTTGAATCCCTGCTTCTCGGTACACCAGAGATAGGTGCGGCCGTCTTCGCTGTAGCCGTCGGCGGTGAAGTTGAATTTGTCGGCAAACTGCTCGCGGGCGTGCATACAGCTCCAGTCGGCGTTGAGGCCATAGAGCACGGTAGGCATGCTCGATGCCGAGATCGATGAAGCGACAAGGAACATCGTTCCGCCGTAGCTTTCAGTGTAGGGATATTCAAAAGGAATAGTCCAGAGAATCTCGTTCTGAGCCTTCAGGCTTCCTCCGGGGGCGAACATGTCGTTGCTGCGGCAGAAGAGCGCGAGATAGTCGTTGGCGAGGCCCGAGCCCTGGAATCCGCCGCCCTGATGGCGGCTGATGATGTTCTGGGCATGGCTCCAGCACTTGTCATACATGGCGGTGCCGGTGAATACCTCGGCGTTGAGATAGAACTTGCAGAGGAGCGCTTCCACGCCGTCTTTGCCCACGCGGCCGTAGATCCCGCTGTCCTGGAATCCGGTGAGCACGTCTTCAAGATCGTCGGTCACTATCTTGAAGAGTTCGGCGCGTGTCTTCTGCTCGGGCACTTCGCCATAGGGCATGTTGTCCCAGGCGAGGGTGGCGTTGCCGAAGAAGTCGATGATGTAGTAGTATGAGAGGTCGCGCAGGGCGCGTGCCTCGCGTGCGAACTGATCGCCCTCGGCCGATGAGCCATAGAGCCCGTCACGATATCCGCGCAGGAAATCGTTGCATACCGAGATGTGGGTGTAGAGGCGGCCGTAGGCGCCGAAGAGGTTGCCGTTGGAGGTTCCCCAGGTGCTGGTGCAGAGGTCGAACACGCCTACGTCGGGCCATATCCACGACACCTCGTCGGTTGTGAACTCGTTGAGCATGAAGATCACGCGGCTCCAGTTTGACGTTCCTCCGTCAAGGCCTGAAATGTCCGAGCCTCCGTCAGGGCCTCCCTGGCCCGAGAGGGCGAGCGACGAGTAGCATTTGCCCATCACGGCTGCCATGGCTGCCGTCGGGTCACTGCCGAAGTTGCCGGAAGTGATTGTGTTGGGGTCGTTGGGCATCTGGTCGAGGTCTCCGACGCACGATGCGAGGCCTGTCATCGACAGAAGCGCGACTCCGGTGAAGAATTTGCTGATATATGATTTCATAATCTATTTCAAATTGAGGAAATATAAATTAGAAAGTGGCTACGAGGCCGAGAGTGTATGATACGGGGCGGGGATAGATATTGTTGTCGATACCCCCGAACACCTCGGGATCCAGACCCTTGTATTTCGTGATCACGAAAGGATTCTGCACTGCTCCGTAGAGGCGCAGGCGCAGGCGGTCTTGAAGCAGGTTGTGGAAGGTGTAGCCGAGCGTGATGTTGTCGCAGCGCACGAAGCCGGCGTTCTTCAGCCAGTAGTCGGAGTAGTACTTGTTGGTGGTTTCGCCGCCCTGCAGATAATAGTCGGTCTTGATGAGGTTGTGCACGCCGGAGGTGTTGAATGTCTCGTTGAGTGTGCTGTGGGTTGAGAGCACGTCGTTGTAGACGTAGTTGCCGATCGATGCGCGGAGCTGGAATCCGAGATCCCAGTTCTTCCATGAGAAGGTGTTGTTCCAGCTCATGGTCACCTTCGGGTCTTTCGAGTGCTTGAAGACGCGGTCGTTGTCGTCGATGGTTCCGTCGCCGTTCTGGTCTACGTATACTCCCTCGATGGGCTTGCCGTCCTGGTCATATACCTGCTCGTAGAGGAGGAATGTGTAGGCGGGATAGCCCACCTTGTGGGCCTGCACCTTGTTGCCCGTGCCGCCCGAGATGTCGCCTGTGGTGATGAACGAGTTCGGGTCGTCGGTGCTGTTGAGCTTGGTGATCTTGTTCTTGTTCCAGGCCACGTTGAAGTTGGTGCTCCATGTGAAGTCGTCGGTCACGATCGGTTTGGCGCCAATGGTGGCTTCAAGACCTACGTTGCGGAGTGAGCCGATGTTCTGGTCCATCATGTTTGATGTGGCCGAGCCGGGAGCTACTGTCACGAACGAGAGCAGGTCTTTCGATTCGCGCAGATACCAGTCGAGTGCTACGGTGAGGCGGTTGTTCCACCAACCCATGTCTACGCCGACGTTCCATGTCGTGGTCTCCTCCCATTTCAGGTTGGGGTTGTAGGCGCCGGGATACAGGGTGGTTGATGTGATCTCACCGTTAGAGTTCACGTATTGTCCTGTCAGCAGGTTGGGATAGTAAGAACCCTGGGTCGATGCGTTGTAGACGGGCATGTAGGGGAAGTATCCGCTTACGCTCTGCTGGCCTGTGACGCCCCATCCGAGACGCAGCTTGAACTCGTTCATGTTGTCGGCGGTCTGCATGAAGTCCATGTTCTTGATCTTCCATGCCAGTGCGAGTGCGGGGAAGAGACCCCAGCGGTTGGCCTTTGAGAAGCGTGAGGTTCCGTCGTCGCGGAGCGTGAAGGTGAGGAGGTAGGTGTCTTTGAAAGAGTAGTTTACACGTCCGAAGAAGCTGACGAGCATAAGGTTGCCCGAGCTCCAGTAGTAGTCGGGTGCGATATGAGTGCCCGGATCTGCCGTGTCGGGGTTGATGGTCAGCACGCCGCCGGTGGTGGCGGGGCCGTAGAAGCCCTTTGAGGTGTAGACTGTTCCGTTGTTGCGGCCGTGGGCGTCGAAGCGCTGCCAAGAGTAGCCTGCCATCACGTCAAGGTTTGACTGTATGGCCTCGAACTCCTTCTTATAGTTGAGGTAGAAGTCTAGCAGGGTGTTGCGGCGGAGCTCATAGACGGTGTAGTGTGTGCCGGCACCGTTCTTGATGTTTGAGTTCCATGCGTTGGGGGAGTTCTGCAGCAGATCGTTGTATTCGTTAGACTTGCTCACGTCGTAGCCGAGGTTGAGGTTGGCATGCAGCTCGGGCAGGAAGTGGAATGCGTAGTCGATCTGCAGGTTGCCGTTAGAGCGGTATACGTTGGAAACGTTGTCGCGGTCTTTGATCGTAGCCAGCGGGTTGACGGTGCCGTTGATGTTCCATGAGTGGAAGTTGTCGGTGGTCACCGAAGTATATCCGTTGTAGAAATAGGGGAATTCAGAGTTGCCTGTAGGGATGTTGCTCATCACGGGCACTGTGGGGTTGAAAGCCACCGCACCGCCTACTGCTCCGGAATCGGAGAATGTGTTGCGGATGTAGTATCCCTTGATGTTGGCGGCGATCTTGAGCTTGCCGTCGAAGAATTCGGGAGTCAGGTTGAAGCCGGCGGTGACGCGCTTCATCTGGCTGTCTTTAAGGATACCGTTCGACTCTGTGAAAGTGCCGCTAACGCGATAGGGGAGGCATCCTGCCTTTCCGCCCACGCTGAGTGAGTAGTCTTGCGAGATGGCTGTGCGGAGCACTTCCTTCTGCCAGTTGGTGTCGGCTGTGCCGAGCTGCTGGGCTGCTTCTGAGTCAGCGCCCCAGAAGTTTTTGATGAGGCTTGAGAATTCGGATGCGTTGAGCACTTCCCAGGTGCGGCGCGGAGTGTCTACGCTCACGTTGGCCGAGAAGTTCACCTGCGGGCGTCCCGATTTGCCGCGTTTCGTCTGGATGATGATGACGCCGTTAGATGCGCGCGAACCGTAGATGGCGGTTGCCGATGCGTCTTTCAAGACGGTCATTGACTCGATGTTGTCCGGAGAAATCATGGCGAGGGGATTGGCCATGCCCTGCACTCCGTCGTTTGCCAAAGGCACACCGTCGAGCACGATCAGAGGGTCGTTTGAAGCCGAGAGCGAGGAGCCGCCGCGGATGCGGATAGTGGCGCCGCCTTCAGGGCTGCCGCCGCCGCTGGTCACTACCACACCGGGGCTCGCGCCCGTGAGAAGATCCTGTGCGGAGGTGGAGATGCCTTCCGCTATCTCGCTCGGGTTGATCACCGACACCGAGCCGGTGGCGTCCGATTTCTTCACGGAGCCGTAGCCGATCACTACTGTCTCGGCCAGTACGGTGCTGTTTTCCTGAAGTGTGACCTTGATGTCGGTCTGGTCTTTGATGGCTATTTCCTGGGGATGATAGCCTACATAACTGATCTGGAGAGTGGCGCCGGGATTTACCGAGATGGTGAAGTTGCCGTCGATGTCGGTAGCCGTGCCGTTGGAGGTGCCTTTCTCGATGACTGTAGCGCCGATGAGTGGTTCACCGAGAGTGTCGTCCACGTAGCCGTGTACGGTCACTTTCTGCGCGAGAGCGGGAATGGTGAGTGTGAGAAGCATAAGCATCGTCACCCATACCTTCCGGCTCAGAGTAAAACAGACGTTTTTCATGCAGGATGTTTTTTAGTTCTACATTGTGAAATTGTGAATAATCTCATATTTTGGGTTCAGTTGTTCAGATTTTAGGTCGTAGGCCCTACGGAAAGGCTGTTTCCCTGCCTTCAATTTTTCAAAATTACTACATTTTTTAACATAATAGACCATACCC